>NZ_ALCB01000012.1:0-13030 GCF_000282935.1 Actinomyces sp. ICM39 | reverse complement strand
CGCCTCGCGTGGGTCCCGCGCCGCGCCGGTGACCGCGCCGCCATCGAGGCCGGCCTCCTTCCGGGTCTGCTTCCCTTCGGCCGCGGCCTCGACGAGGCTGGGGCACAGTCCCTGGGTTGGGGCGAGCTGCCCGCCCGCGGCCTCGACGCCGAGCAGATGATCGAGGCTGCCGCCTCCGGTGAGCTCCAGGCTCTGGTCGTCGGCGGCGTGGATGTCCGTGACTTCGACGAGCCCGCCGCCGTGCGCGAGGCCCTCGACGAGGTTCCCTTCCTCGTGTCGCTTGAGGTTCGCACCTCGGAGATCACGGACCGCGCGGACGTCGTCCTGCCGGTCGCTCCCGCGGTCGAGAAGAACGGCACCTACATCAACTGGGAAGGCCGCCTGCGTCCCTTCGGCCAGGCCCGCTCGGCGACGTCCCTCACGGACCGCGACGTGCTCGTGCGCCTCACCGAAGAGTTTGACGACGATCTGGGGATCACCGCCCTGGCCGACCTCTACGAGGAAGTCAACCCCCTCATGGAGTGGGACGGCGCCCCGCAGGAGTTCGCCCCGGTGCCCGCGCAGGCTCCCGCCTCCGCCGGCAAGGGCGAGGTCGTTCTGGCTTCACACAAGCCGATGATCGACGCCGGTCGTCTCCAGGACGGCGCACCGTGGCTGGCCGGTTCGGCCCGCCGCCCCGTCCTCCTGGCCTCGGCCGCGACGTTGGCTGCCGCGGGCATCACCCCCGGTGCTGACGCGACGCTCGAGACTGAGCGTGGCACGATCACCCTCCCGGCCGCCATCGCGGACCTGCCCGACTCCGTCGCGTGGGTGCCCGAGTGCTCGACCGGCTCCGTTATTCACGAAAACCTCGGCGGTGCCGGCACCGTCGCGACCCTGCGCGCCACGCAGGAGGTGGCACGATGACACTCGCACCCTTCGCAGTCCCGGAGTACACTGCCGCGGACTTCAGCCAGGAAACCTGGTGGCTCAGCCTTATTAAGGCCGTGTTCATCATCGTCTTCCTGATCGCCAACGTGCTCCTGGCCCTGTGGGTCGAGCGCCGAGGCCTGGGCCGCATGCAGACGCGTCCCGGTCCGAACGTGGCGGGCCCCCTCGGCCTGTTCCAGGCGTTCGCGGACGCCGGCAAGCTCCTCTTCAAGGAGGACATGTGGACCCGCCGGGCCGAGAGGTTCCTGTACTTCCTGGCCCCCGCGATCGCGGCGTTCGCAGCGTTCAGCGTCTACGCGGTCATCCCGATGGGCCCAAACGTGAAGATCTTCGGCCACTCCACGCCGATGCAGCTGGCCGACATGCCCGTCGCCTCCCTGTACATCCTGGCGATCGCCTCGCTGGGCCTGTACGGCATCGTCCTGGGTGGCTGGTCGACCCGCTCGACCCTGCCGCTGTACGGCGCCGTGCGTTCCTCCGCGCAGGTCATCTCCTACGAACTGGCCATGGGCCTGTCCCTCGTGAGCGTGTTCCTCATGTCGGGCTCCATGTCCACCTCGCAGATCGTCGCAGCCCAGGGGCAGTTCTGGTGGGCATTCACCCTGTTCCCGGCATTCGTCATCTACTGCATCAGCGCCGTCGGTGAAGTCAACCGTCTTCCCTTCGACCTCCCCGAGGCCGAAGGCGAGATCGTCGCCGGCCACATGACCGAGTACTCGTCGATGAAGTTCGGCTGGTACTACCTGTCCGAGTACGTCAACATGCTCAACGTCTCGGCCGTGGCCACCACGATGTTCTTCGGCGGCTGGCACGCCCCGTGGCCGCTGTCCCACGTCGAGTTCCTGAACTCCGGCTGGTGGGGCCTGCTGTGGTTCTTCCTCAAGATCTGGTTCTTCATGTTCCTGATGATCTGGACGCGCGCCACGCTGCTGCGCTTCCGCTACGACCAGTTCATGAACCTTGGCTGGAAGCGCCTCATGCCCATCGCGCTGGGCTGGCTCGTCCTCGTCGCCCTGGTGCGCGGCATCACCCAGTTCGTCCAGCTGCCCAACCACGTTCTCTTCGGAGGCGTCGGCGTCCTCTTCCTGATCGCCCTGGCGATCATTTGGCTCACCGACAAGGGTGAGCCCGAGGAAAACCCCGCCTCCGAACGCGAATACACCGGCTTCGAGGACGGATTCCCCGTTCCGCCACTGCCCGGACAGACCCCCGTTGCCTCGCCGCGAGGCCTCGCCACCATCGAGGGCGAGCTTGCCCCGGCCGCGGCAATCGACAGCCCGAAGGAGTCCACCGATGAGTGAGAAGACCACCGACGAGGAAATGCTCTTCGAGCATGACCCCAAGGGTGCGTTCGCCCAGTTCGTCGCGCCCATGGCCGGCTACGGAGTCACCATGGCTTCCTTCTTCCGGCCCACCGTCACCGAGCAGTACCCGCGCGAACCCGCGCGCGTCATGCCTCGCTTCCACGGTCGTCACCAGCTCAACCGCTACGACGATGGCCTGGAAAAGTGCGTCGGCTGCGAGCTGTGCGCCTGGGCGTGCCCCGCTGACGCGATCTTCGTCGAGGCCGCGTCCAACACCCCTGAGGAGCAGTTCTCGGCGGGCGAGCGTTACGGCCGCGTCTACCAGATCAACTACCTGCGCTGCATCTTCTGCGGCATGTGCATCGAGGCGTGCCCCACGCGCGCCCTGACGATGACGAACGACTTCGAAATCGCCAAGTACACCCGCGAGGATGACATCTACGAGAAGGAAGACCTCCTGGTCCCCCTCGCAGACGGCATGCTCGCAGCGCCCCACCCCATGGTCGAGGGTAAGAACGACATCGACTACTACCGCGGGGAAGTCACCGGCCCCACCGCCGCCCAGGTTGACTGGGTGGCGAGCCGCCGCCCCGACGACCCCTCCCTCAAGACGGTACGAGTCGCCGAGGAGGCACACTGATGAACCTGTCCAATGGTTGGCCCATGATGGGGTCAACGGGGGAGATCATCCTCTTCGCATGCACGGCCATTGTCATGGTCGCCTGCGCTCTGGGTGTCCTCTTCTTTAAGAAGGCCGCGCACTCGGTCATCTGCATGGTCGGCGTCATGCTCGGCCTGGCGGTCCTGTACATTGCGAACAGCGCCCCCTTCCTGGGTGTCGCGCAGATCGTCGTGTACACCGGCGCGATCATGATGCTCTTCCTCTTCGTCATCATGCTGATCGGCATCGGCACCTCCGACGACTACGCCCGCCAGAGCCGCGGCGCGATCGTCGCGGCGGTGCTCGGCGGCCTCGGCCTGATCGTCATCGTCACGACGGCGATCCTGAAGTCCGTGCCCGCTCCGCACAAGCCCGTCGAGGTTGACCCCTACTCCAACCAGCCGATCACCGACCTGGCGATCACGCTGTTCCAGCAGCACTGGCTGAGCATGGAGCTCGCCGGTGGCCTGCTGATCACCGCCGCCGTTGGCGCGATGCTGCTGACCCACTCTGATCGCCTCACTCCGAAGGCCGACCAGTTCGAGACGGCTCGCAACAAGATGCGCGCGTTCGCCGAGAAGGGCGCCCGCATCGGCCAGCTGCCCGCCCCCGGTGTCTACGCCCAGTCGAACGCGGCTGACGTGCCCGCCATCTCCGGCGAGACCCTCGGCCCGGTCGAGGAGTCGGTGCCTCGAGTCCTGCGCGTGCGCGGCCTCGCCCGCACGATCGGCGAGGTCACCCCCGAGGTCTCCGAGCAGCTCGCACTCGCGCGCACCGAGACCTCGGCGGCGGACGCCATCGACGAGTCGCCCTACACCATCGGGCGCACGCCCGACGTCCCGCGCTCCGGATCCTTCGGGATGCCCGGCGCCGCCGCGCCCACCGGTCTGGCCCAGCCCCGGGCCCGCAAGGCGCGCACCACCACCCCCATTGAGAAGAAGGAGGAGAGCAAGTGAGCCTCGCCTGGTACCTCATCCTTGCGGGTGTGCTGTTCGCCATCGGTGCGACCACGGTCCTCGTGCGCCGCAGCGCGGTCATCGCGCTCATGGGCGTCGAAATGATGCTCAACGCCGCGAACCTCGTCCTCGTGACGTTCTCGCGCATTAACTCCAACGTTGACGGCGAGATCATGGCGTTCTTCGTCATGGTCGTCGCGGCCGCCGAAGTCGTCGTCGGCCTGTCGATCATCGTGTCCATCTATCGTTCGCGCTCGACCACGAGCATGGACGATCTCAACCTGCTGAAGAACTGAGGGAGGACGTAACTCATGACCACCTTCATCTCCCCGCAGGCTCTCTCCGTCTATGAGACGGTCGCGCCCACCGGAGTCGCCGCCTACGCGTGGCTGCTCATCCTCATTCCGCTGGCCAGCGCAGGCCTGCTCCTGCTGCTGGGCCGCGCCTCGGACAAGTGGGGCCACCTGCTGGCGACCCTCGCGTCCTGGTCGACTTTCGTCGTCGGCGCTCTGATCGCCGCCCAGATGTGGAACGCGCCCGTGGACGCGCAACGCTTCGGCCAGACGCTGTTCACCTGGATCCCCGCCGGTGACTTCACCGTCGACTTTGGTCTCCTCGTGGACCCGCTGTCGATCACGTTCGTCATCCTGGTGACCTTCGTCGGTTCGCTCATCCACGTGTACGCGATCGCCTACATGGAGCACGACGCGGCCCGCCGTCGCTTCTTCGCCTACCTGAACTTCTTCATCGCGGCGATGCTGACCCTGGTCCTCGCGGACTCCTACGCCGGCCTCTTTGCCGGTTGGGAAGGCGTGGGCCTGGCGTCCTACCTGCTGATCGGCTTCTGGAACCACGTCCCCGCCTACGCGGTGGCCGCCAAGAAGGCGTTCGTCATGAACCGTGTCGGCGACATGGGCATGCTGATCGCCATGATGGCGATGGTCGCCTCCTTCCACTCGGTGTCCTTCTCCGTCGTCTCTTCCCAGGTCGAGTCGATCCCCGCGGCGTCCGCGACGGTTATCGGTATCTTCCTGCTGGTTGCCGCCTGCGGTAAGTCCGCCCAGTTCCCGCTGCAGGCGTGGCTGGGCGACGCCATGGCTGGCCCGACCCCCGTCTCCGCGCTCATTCACGCGGCCACGATGGTTACCGCCGGCGTCTACCTGATCGTCCGTTCCGGCGACGTCTTCTGGGCCGCCCCCATCGCGGCGACCGCCGTCGCCATCATCGGTGCGATCACGCTCCTCTTCGGCGCGATCGTCGGTTGCGCGAAGGACGACATGAAGAAGGTCCTCGCCGCCTCCACCATGAGCCAGATCGGCTACATGATGCTGGGCGCGGGCCTGGGCCCCATCGGCTGGGCGTTCTCGATCTTCCACCTCTTCACCCACGGCTTCTTCAAGGCCCTCATG
This sequence comes from Actinomyces sp. ICM39, assembly GCF_000282935.1. Lineage (NCBI taxonomy): Bacteria > Bacillati > Actinomycetota > Actinomycetes > Actinomycetales > Actinomycetaceae > Actinomyces > Actinomyces sp. ICM39. The sequence goes on along the minus strand of NZ_ALCB01000012.1, from coordinate 7,770 downwards.
TTCCTCGGAGCCGGTTCCGTCATGCACGGCATGGGCGACCAGGTGAACATGCGTCGCTTCGGCGCCCTGCGCGGCGCCATGAAGGTTACGTGGCTGACGTTCATGATGGGCTGGCTTGCCATCCTCGGCGTTCCGCCGTTCTCCGGCTACTGGTCGAAGGACAAGATCATCGAGGCCGCCTTCAGCGCCGACAGCTTCGGAGGCAACATTGCCCTGTGGGCTGGCTGGGTCTACGGCCCCATCGCGATGATCGGTGCGGGCATCACCGCGTTCTACATGTCGCGCCTCTTCTTCATGACGTTCCACGGTAAGGCCCGCTGGACCACCGAAGCCGAGGGCGAGCCCGTGCACCCGCACGAGTCCGGCCCCCTCATGACGATCCCGATGATCATCCTCGCGATCGGCGCGGTCGTCCTCGGTGGCGCCCTGTCCGTCGGTAACACCTTCACCGAGTGGCTGGTCCCCTCGATCGGTCACGTCATGCACGGCGACCCCGTCCTCAATGAGTACGTCATTCAGGGAGCCACCCTCGCCCTCGTCATCCTCGGCGCGGTCATCGCGTGGATGAAGTACGGGCGCGACGAGGTTCCCACCTCCGTCCCCGCAGGCAACGCCCTGACCGAGGCCGCACGCCGCGACCTCTACCAGGACACCGTCAACGAGACCCTGTTCATGCTGCCCGCCAAGGGCCTCGTCACCGTCGCGACCGTCGGCGATGCGAGCGCCATCGACGGTGCGTTGAACGGCCTCGGTGCCGGCTCGCAGCTGCTCGGACGCATCGTCGGCATCACCCAGAACGGCCTCGTGCGCACGTACGCCGCCTACATCCTGGGTGGCGTCATCCTCGCCCTGGCCATCGTCCTCGGATTCAGGCTGTAAGGGGTATACGACAATGGAAAGTGCAATGGTTGCTGCTAACTTCCCGTGGCTGTCCGTCCTCGTGGCCATTCCGGCTGCGGGCGCGGCCCTCCTCGGCTTCGTCTCGCCCCTGAGGCGCGCCGCCGGGCGCGTCATCGCCCTGGTGGTCTCCCTCGTCGAGCTCGCGCTCGGCGTGTACGTGGCCGCCTCCGTCTTCGACTGGTCCGCCCCGGCCTCGTACCAGGTGTACGAGTCCCATCTGTGGATTCCCCAGATCGGCATCACCTGGTCCCTCGGCGTCACCGCGCTGGGCCTCGTCATGATCCTGCTGGCGATCGGCCTCGTGCCGCTCGTGCTGATTGCGGGTTGGGACGAGGACGATGCCGCGGACCGCGGCGCCTACCCGGCGCTCGTCTTGGCCCTCCAGGCATTCATGGTCGTCATCTTCGCGGCCTACGATCTGACGGTCTTCTACTTCGCCTTCGAGGCGATGCTCGTGCCGCTCTACCTCATGATCGGACGCTACGGCGTCGGTGACGAGGTCGCGCGTCACAAGGCCGCGATGAAGTTCCTGCTGTACTCGCTCTTCGGTGGCCTGGTGATGCTCGGTGGCATCCTCTACCTGTGGGCGATGGGCTCGCGCGCCGCGCAGGATGTGTCGACGTTCTTCCGCATTGACACGCTCGCCCAGATCCTGCCGAGCGCCCCGCTCGTCATTCAGATGGTCATCTTCGTGACCTTCATGGTTGCCTTCGCTATCAAGGCTCCCATGGTCCCGGTGCACACGTGGCTGCCTGACACGGCCGCCGTCGCTCGTCCCGGCACCTCGGTGCTGCTCGTCGGCGTCCTGGACAAGATCGGCACCTTCGGCATGATCGCCCTGTGCCTGCAGCTCACCCCTGGCGCGGCCGCGTCCGCGAAGTGGGTCATGTGCGTGCTCGCCGTCATCTCCATCCTGTGGGGTGGCCTGTCGGCGAACGGCCAGAACGACATTATGCGCCTCGTGTCCTACACCTCCGTGTCGCACTTCGGCTTCATGGTCCTGGGCATCTTCATCGGCTCGCAGATCGCCCTCGTTGGCGCCATGTTCTACATGGTCGCCCACGGCGTCTCGATCGCCGCGATGTTCCTGCTTTCCGGCTGGCTGTCGCGCCGCGGTGGCACGCAGGACATGCGTGAGTACGTGGGCATGCAGCGCGTGACCCCGGTTCTCGCGGGCCTGTGGCTCATGTCCGGCCTCGCCTCCATCGCGCTGCCCGGCCTGTCCGGCTTCGTCCCCGAGTACCTCGTGCTGATGGGCACTTGGTCGGTGAACGCCCCGCTGGCGCTCTTCGCGGTCCTGGGTGTCGTCATCGCCGCCCTGTACGTGCTCATGCCCTACCAGCGCGTCTTCACCGGCGCTCCGGGCAAGGGCAAGGAGGAGCTGGCGGACCTCGGGGCGCGCGAACGTGGCGTCATGGTGCCGCTCGTGGCCGCGATGCTCATCCTTGGTATCTGGTCGGCGCCTCTCGTGAGCGCCCTGACCCCGGTTGCTTCAGACCTCGACCTGACCAACTCGCAGGTCCCGGCCGCCGTTGAAGGGAGCGCACAGTGAACGTTCTACCCATGGATAACTTCCAGGCCCCCGAGGTTCAGTGGCTGAGCCTCGCGCCGATCCTCATCGTGCTCGGCGGCGCCGTCCTCGGCATTCTCGTCGAGGCCTTCGCCCCGGCCAAGGCGCGCCGTCCCATCGTGATCGGCCTGTCGATTCTGGCGACTGCCGGTGCGTGCGTGATGCTCGCGCTGCGGTGGGCGCCCGTCGTGGCCACCCCGGCCTCGCTGGGGGAGTACATCGAGGACCCCCTGACGGTTGGCGCCCAGTCGGTGCTCGTCATCATCGGATTCCTCGCCGTCCTCGTGATGGCCGACCGCACGACCGTCGGTGACGGTGCGTTTGCCGGTCAGCCCTCGGATCGACCGGACTCGGCCGCCGAGGAACTCTCGGAGCGTAAGGGCTACCAGCGCTCCGAAATGTTCCCGCTGACCCTGTTCTCGCTGGGCGGCATGATGATCTTCCCCGCTGCGGATAACTTCGTGACGCTCTTCGTGGCCCTCGAGGTCATGTCGCTGCCGCTGTACATCATGGCTGCGACCGCGCGTCGTCGCCGTCAGCTGTCCTACGAGGCCGCCCTCAAGTACTTCGTGCTGGGTGCGTTCTCCTCGGGCTTCATGCTGATGGGCTCGGCGTTCCTCTTCGGGTTCTCCAACTCGCTGCGCATCTCGGCGCTGGGCGAAGCAATTTCGACGAACACCGCCATGGACTGGATGGTCCTCATCGGCGTGTTCTGCGTGATGGTCGGCCTGCTGTTCAAGGTGGGCGCCGCCCCCTTCCACGCGTGGACCCCGGATGTCTACACGGGCGCCCCGACCCCGGTGACGGGCTTCATGGCCGCGGCCGTCAAGGTCGCCGCGTTTGCCGCGATGGCTCGCTTCTACCAGGCCGTCGCCGCCTACCTGCAGTGGGACTTCCTGTACATCTTCGCGGCCGTCGCGGTCCTGACGATCCTCGTCGGTACCTTCGCCGGCCTCGTGCAGGATGACGTCAAGCGCATGCTGGCCTACTCGTCGATCTCCCACGTGGGCTTCATCCTGATGGGGATTCTTGCGATCCAGAAGGGCGGCACGGGCCATGTGTTGTTCTACACGCTCGGTTACGGCCTGGCGACGGTCGGCGCCTTTGGCGTGGTCACGCTGGTGCGCGGCCGCGACGCGGACGGCAACGTCCTGGGCGAGGCGACGAGCCTGCGCAAGTGGGCGGGTATCGGCCGCACCAACCCGTGGATCGCGGGCGCGATGCTGGTCTTCCTGCTCTCGTTTGCGGGCATCCCGCTGACGGGCGGTTTCATTGGGAAGTTCGTGATTTTCTCCGACGCGATCAAGGGCGGCATCGGCTGGCTCGCGATTGTGGGCCTCGTGGCCTCGGCGATCACCGCGTTCTACTACTTCCGCCTCGTGCGCCTGATGTTCTTCACCGAGCCCGGTGAGGAGTCCGTCGTGGTGAAGTCGGAGGGCCTGTCCGCTCTGGCGATCATCGTGTGCGCGCTTGGGACGCTCGCCCTGGGCGTCTTCCCCGGTCCCGTGTTGAGTCTGCTCGAAAAGATCGTCATACTGATTCCGTGAGCGCTCAAACACCCGATCTTCATGTTCCCGACCTCGAGTCCCGTATTACCCCGGGGCTCGAGGTCGTCGAGCGTCGACTCCTCGACGCCGTGTCTTCGTCCCGCGATCTGACGGACGAGCTGACGCGTCACCTCGCTGTCGCTGGCGGCAAACGGATGCGTCCGCTGCTCACCCTCGTGTGCGCGCAGCTGGGTGACCCCGAGCGGGCGCTCGACGAGCAGGTCATCACGGCGGCGACGGCCGTGGAGCTGACGCACCTGGCGTCCCTGTATCACGATGACGTCATGGATTCCGCGCCGACGCGTCGCGGCGTGCCCTCGGCTCAGCACCTGTGGGGTAACAACCGCGCGATCCTCGCCGGCGACATCCTCTTTGCCCGCGCTTCGCTCCTGGTTGCCTCCCTGGGTCCCGAGATGGTCGCCCACCATGCGCGCACGTTCGAGCGCCTGTGTGAAGGCCAGCTCAACGAGACTTTCGGTCCGACGGACGGCGCGGATCGCGTTGACTTCTACTTGCAGGTCCTGGCGGACAAGACGGGTTCGCTCGTCTCCACCGCCGCTTCCTTCGGCGCGCTGCTGTCGGGCGCCGGCCAGCTCATGGCGGACGTGGTCAGCGACTTTGGTGAAAAGGTGGGCGTCGCCTTCCAGATCGCCGACGATGTGCTCGACTTGGCGTCATCGGGCGAGCAGTCGGGCAAGACGCCCGGCACCGATCTGCGCGAGGGCGTCGACACGCTGCCCGTCCTCCTCCTGCGTCGCCGCGAGGCCGCCGGCACGATTGACGAGGCCGGCGCGCGCATCCTGCGCGAGCTGACGGGGGACCTGTCCTCCGACGAGGCCCTCGCCTCGGTCGTTGAGCAGCTGCGCAGTCACGACGTCCTCGAGGAGACGCGCGAGCTTGCGCGTACGTGGGCCAACGACGCGATCGCTGCGCTGGCACCGCTGCCCAAGGGTGAGGCGAAGACCGCGCTCGAGGCCTTCGCGAACCTCATGGTGGATCGCCTGGTCTGATTGTCGACAACGAGGCCGGGGCTCGGCTGCGCATGAGAGCGCGGCTGGCTCCGGCCTCGTCGTATGTGCACCCTTGAGGTGTGTGAGGGGTCTCAGCTAAGGTTGCCCTTGGCAACGGGGCGCTAGACTTAGTGCCCAGGTGCGCGCACACGCGCGCGGTCACGAAGAAGGAGAAATCGGTTGGCACCGCTCAACGTCGCCGTCATTGGCGCTGGTCCCGCTGGCATTTACGCGTCGGACATTCTGTCCAAGTCGGGGCTCGAGGTGAATATCGACCTGTTTGAGCGTCTTCCCGCGCCCTACGGTCTCGTGCGCTACGGCGTCGCGCCGGATCACCCGCGTATCAAGCAGATCATCGTGGCGCTGTACAAGATCCTGCAGCGTGGTGACATCCGCCTGCTCGGCAATGTCGAAGTTGGCCGCGACGTGACGATCGACGACCTGCGTGATCACTACGACGCGATCATTATTGCGACGGGCGCGGACCGCGATCACCCGCTCGACATTCCGGGCGTGGACCTGCCCGAGTCTTACGGTGCAGCCGACTTCGTGTCCTGGTATGACGGCAACCCGGATTACCCGCGCACGTGGCCGCTGAAGGCCCGCGAGGTTGCTGTTCTCGGCGTCGGTAACGTGGCGCTGGACGTGGCTCGCGTCCTGGCCAAGCACGCCGAGGATATGCTCAAGACCGAGGTGCCGGCGAATGTGGCCGAGGGCCTGGCTGAGAACCCGATCACCGATGTGCACGTGTTCGGTCGTCGCGGCCCCGCGCAGGTGAAGTTCACCCCGCTGGAGCTGCGCGAGCTGGGCAAGGTGCCGGACGTGGACGTCATCGTTTCGGAAGAGGACTTCGACTTCGACGAGGGCTCGGAGGAGGCGCTGCGCGCGTCGAACCAGCAGCGTCAGGTCGTCAAGACGCTGACGAGCTACGCGATGGCGGACCCGGAGGAGCACACGGCCTCGCGTCGCATCCACATTCACCTGTTCCAGGCTCCGGTCGAGATCGTCGCGGACGAGAACGGCCACGTGAAGGCTCTGCGCACTGAGCGCACCGCCCTGAACGGCGATGGCAGCGTGTCGGGCACGGGCGTCATCACGACGTGGCCCGTGCAGGCCGTGTACCGCGCGGTGGGCTACTACTCCTCGCCGATTCCGGGCCTACCCTTCGACGAGCGCGCCGGCGTCGTGCCCAACGTCGAGGGACGCGTCATCGAGGGTGACACCACGAAGGACGAATCCGCCCCCGTGATCCCGGGCGTGTACGCGACCGGTTGGATCAAGCGTGGCCCCGTTGGCCTCATCGGTTCGACGAAGTCGGACGCCCAGCAGACGATCTCTCACCTCGTGGAGGACGCCTCCGAGGGCCGTCTGCACGCGAACACCGCCGAGGTGGGCCACGAGGCCATGGTGGCGCTCCTGGAGTCCCGTGGCGTCGAGTTCACGACCTGGGAGGGCTGGGAGCTTCTGGACGCCTACGAGCAGGCTCTGGGCGAGGACTACGGCGAGCTCCCGGCCGGCCGCGGCACGCGTGAGCGCGTCAAGGTCGTGTCGCGTCGCGCGATGACGGATATCTCGCGTGGTGCGCAGGTGGATCCGAAGGAAACGGATCTCATCGGCGACATGGGCGAGATGGGCGTGCCGAGCGCCCCCGAGCGCTTCGATGACTACACGGGTCCGGGCCGCCGCAACTGACGCGTCCCGCATCCTCGACGAGGCCGTGGCTGGGTTTTCCGGTCGCGGCCTCGTTGCGATTCGGTGAGTGGTCAATCGGTTCCCATCTGGGCTTCGGCTGGCTCCCAGGGGCTTCTCAGGTAACCCCCATAGGATCGCCTGCATGGTGCACCGCAACTATCACAACGGTCTGAAGACGACCCTCCTGCTGGGCAGCATGTGGGCGCTGCTGCTCGCTATTGGTGTGCTTATCGCGTCGGGCACGGGCCGTATGGTGTGGATTGTCGTGTTCGGGGGCATTGGACTCCTCCAGACCGCGTACTCCTACTGGAACTCGGCGACGATCGCACTGCGGTCGATGGGTGCGTATCCGGTCAGCGAGTCGGAACAGCCCATGCTCTACGCCATTGTTCGCGAGCTGTCGGATCGCGCGCAGCAGCCGATGCCGACGATCTGGGTGGCGCCCACGCTCACCCCGAACGCGTTTGCGACGGGTCGTAACCCGAACAATGCTGCCGTGTGCTGCACGGAAGGCATCCTGGCGATTCTCAACGAACGTGAGCTGCGCGGGGTGCTCGGACACGAGCTGATGCATGTCTACAATCGCGACATCCTCACGACGTCTGTTGCTGCGGCCATGGGCGGCGTGATCACGACGGTCGCGCAGGGCCTGCTGTTCTTTGGCGGCGGCAACCGTCGCGAGGGCGGGGGAGTGGGCATCATTGGCCTGCTCGCCATGAGTCTCCTGGCCCCGATCGCGTCGATGCTCATTCAGTTCTCGCTGTCGCGCACCCGTGAGTTCGATGCGGATGAAGACGGTGCGATGCTCACGCAGGATCCGCTCGCGCTGGCCTCGGCCCTGCGTAAGCTCGAGATGACAACGGATCGACGTCCGATGGAGGACACCCCGCGCACGCGAAATGTCGCGGCGATGATGATCGCGAACCCTTTCCGTGGGGAGTCTCTCATGCGTATGTTCTCGACCCACCCTCCGATGGACGAGCGGATCGCCCGACTGGAGAAGATCGCGGGCTATTAGGCCAATGAGCGAAGGGGCGGGTGGCCGGAGACA
>NZ_ALCB01000011.1:0-21403 GCF_000282935.1 Actinomyces sp. ICM39 | reverse complement strand
CCGCCATGGCCGCCATACCACCCAGGACGGACGCGTCCGAGCCGGTACGAGCCAGCACCTTGGCAACCGTGGTAGCCGGGGTCGGGGTGGGGATCACCGTGAGCGGGAAGTCCACATCCAGGTTCTCCTCACCCTCACCAACCGTCACCGTCATCGAGGTCGTCGCCGCATTGAAACCGGCAGGAACCTCAATATCGACCGTGTAGGTACCGGGGATCAGGCCAGTGAAACGGTAGTTACCGTTCGCGTCGGTGGTGGTACGAGCCACCTCAACACCGTTGGCGTCCTTGAGGATCACGGTCACACCAGGCACGCCCGGCTCACCGTTATCCGCACCGTTACCATCGGCGTCATTCCACACACGGTCACCGATCGTGGCGGGGGCAACCAGACCGAAGTCCACGCCCTGCACCGACGCATCCGTAATCGTCACAGCCGCTTCGGTCGCACCCTTGCCCGTGTAGGCCTGGGTCGGGATCAGACCAGCCAGATCACCCTTGTCGGGATCAACGATCACCACGCGGTACGAGGCGGGAGCCAGACCCACAAACTGGTATGCACCCTTCTCATCCGTGGTCGCAGTCATCGGGTTACCCTCAGCATCGAGCACCGGAGTGCCATCCTCGTTCAGCAGAGCAACCGTCACGCCCTTAAAGCGCTGCTCGTCGTCGCCCTTGGAGTAGGAGGCGTCCGAGTCACGGTAGATCGTGCCACCCAGGTTGTATCCGCCCTTGAACGAGGCCGAGGACTCGTTGTTGGTCGGGTCATCGCCTGCCTGATCCTGGTGAGTAATACGAGCAACGTTGGTGACCAGCTTGCCCGCGCCCTCACCAGTGATCTCAACCGTGATCGTGATCGTCTTGACATCACCCTTGGCCAGGGTCAGACCAGACAGATCCCACACACCAGTGGCCGCATCATATGAGCCATCGCCCTGGGCCTCCACGAAGGAAACACCAGAAGGAAGCTCATCAGAAACGGTCACACCAGTGGCCGAGCCCGGACCGTTATTGGTCAGCGTCAGCGTGTAGGTCACGCGCTGACCCGGGGTGAACTCGAAGGACTCCTGAGCAGCCTCATCCGGATCGGTGATCGCCTTCATAATCGCAGTGTCAGCCGAGATACCAAAACCCCAATCCTGATCAAGATTCTGGTTCTTCTCACCCGTCAGCGTCACCGACGTATTCAGGTTGAACGCCTGCGCCAGCTTGTCCTTATCGGCCTTCGCATCCTCAGACACAACCTTCTTGGCATCCACATCACCCGCAGGCGAATGCGTCAACACATCCAGCAGCGGCTCAGCCTTCAGCAGAGTCTCAGGATCGATACTCACCTTGTATTCGCCGGGCAGCAGGTTCTCGAACTTGTACTTGCCATCCGCATCGGTCGTGGTCTCGTAGGTGCGGGTGATTCCACCCGGACCCGTCCAAGTCAAAGTGACCTTCACACCGGGCAGCACCTTGTCTCCAGCATCGGGGGCATTGCCACCGTTCTGGTTGACATCAACAAACAGCTGATCACCAATCACACCAGTACCAACGGCACCGAAGTCAATCGTGTCATCCGTCTGTCCCTGAGCCAGGGTGACCGAAGCCGAAGCTCCGTTGGAGTCCGCAGCGCGGTCATCTCCAGCCTCCGAGGTCGTTGCCTCGTAGCCAGCGGGCGCCTGGAAGGACACCTTGTAGTCGCCGGGCAGCAGGTTCTCGAACACGTACTTACCGTTCGCATCCGTCGTGACAGCAGCAACCGGGTTACCCGACGCATCGGTCACGGCAGAGCCGTCGGCGCGGGTCAGGGTCACCGTCACGCCCGGCAGAGCGGGCTCGTCGGCATCCTGGAGACCGTCACGGTTGACGTCCATCCAGGTGTAGTCACCAACAGAGGCGGGCTTGACGAAACCGAAGTTCACGTCGATGACCGAACCGGTCGCCTCAGCGATGGTCACGTCCGCGGTGGTCTTGTAGCGGCCGGTGTAGGCCTCGGTGGGCTTGGTGCCCGCCAGAGGACCGGACGTCGGATCAACGACGCTGACCGTGTACTCGCCCAGCGGCAGACCCACGAAGGAGTACTTACCCTCGGCGTCGGTCACAGCCGTCATCGGGTTGCCGTCCTTGTCGAGGACGGGGGTGCCGTCCTTCTTGAGGAGCGCAACCGTGACGCCCGCGTACGGGGCCTCGGAGTCGCTGGAGTTGAACGACGCGTCGGCATCGTTGTAGAGCTTGCCAGCAATCGTGTAGCCGGCGGTCAGCGGCACGGACGAGGTGTTGTCCGGCTTCTTGTCGCCGATCTGATCCTGCTTCTCGATCGTGGCCGTGTTGGTCACAACCGAGCCGGCGGCGGAAGCGTCGATGGTGACGGTGATGCGCAGGGTGCGCGTCGCGCCCTTCTCGATCACCTCAGTGCTCAGGTCCCACTTGCCGGAGGCGGCATCGTAGGTGCCATCGCCCTCGGCGGACACGAAGGTCACGCCAGACGGGAGCTTATCCTGCGCGATGACGCCGGTCGCGGGGCTCGGGCCCTCGTTCGTGACGGTCAGCGTGTAGGTGACGGACGTGCCGGGGGTGAAGCCACCCGCCGGAACCTCGGCCGGCTCTGCAATCGCCTTGACGATCGCCGTGTTGGCGACGCCGGTGAACGCCCAGTCCTGGTCGTTGTTCGTCATCTTGCCGGGGCTCAGCGTCACCTTGGAGGTGAGGGAGAGCTCCTGGCCCTCCGAGGCCGTCAGGTCGCCCGACGGGGCGTGGGTCTGAGCGGTGCACTCGGGGCACACGGTGGCAAGGGAGGCCTTGTCAACGGTGACGACGTAATCGCCGGGAGCCAGGTCCTTGAACGAGTACTTGCCGTTCTCGTCCGTGACCGTAGTCAGCGTCTTCTCCACGCCCGCGGGGGTCGTGTAGGTGAGCTTCACGGTCACGCCGGCCAGCGGCTTGTCCGCACCCGAGGGCTCGGAACCACCGTTGTTGTCGACGTCCCAGAACAGCGTGTCACCAATCATGCCATCAGCAATCAAACCAAGATCGACGGTCATGTCGTCCTGACCCTGCTTCAGACGAAGCCAGGTTTGAGCACCATCGGAATCCACGGATCGATCATCGCCCGCCGTCCTCACGGTCTCGTAGTAGCCAAACGGGAAAGTGAAGGTCACGCCATAGTCGCTAGGCAGCAGGTTCGTGAAGACGTACTTGCCGTTGGCGTCCGTGGTCAAGGGCTTGACGAGGTTGCCATCGGCATCGACGACCACATCCATGTCCAGCTGTCCATCCAGGGTGACGGTGACGCCGGCAACGCCGACCTCATCCGCATCCTGGATACCGTCCTTGTTCGCGTCGAACCACACGAAGTTACCCAACGAGACCGGCTTCACGAACGCGAAGTCAATCTTCGTGACGTTGGGAGCAGCAGCGGTCAGCTCGATCGGCGCGGGCGTCACGAGCTTGCCCTTACCAACCTGGGAGCGCGATGTCGAAGAGCCATAGCCGTAGGTCTGCTTGTAGTCGGCCAGGTTCACGTCGGTGCCGTCAACCTTCGCCTCACCCGGGACAACCTCAACCTTGTACGAGCCCAGGGGCAGACGGGTAAAGGTGTACTTACCGTCGGCACCGGTCTTCGTGGTGATGTCAGCGCCGGACGAGTCCTTCACCGGGTTGCCGTCCGCGTCGAGCAGACGGACCGTCACACCCTCGAAAGGCTTATCACCGTCATTGAAGGTCCACCAGGCATCGGCATCGTTATAGATGGTGCCCGACAGGGTGCCACCCACCTTGAAGGTCGCACTGTCCTTGTTGTTATCCGGGTTGGAGTCGATCTGATCGAACTTACCCAGCGTCGCAGTGTTCGTGATGGTCGAACCCTCGGTTGCGGGCTTGACCTTCACGAGGACGTACAGCGTCTCGGTACCACCAACGTTGAGGTTGGTGTCGAGAATACCGGACTCCATCGCGCTCCAGGTACCGGCCGCCGCATCGTAGTTGGCGGTCGCATAGACCGGGCCCGTGCACGGGTTCGTCGCACCGTCCTGGCAGACACGCGTCTCGGAGGACACGTACTCCACACCAGAAGGCAGAGCGTCAGCAACATTCATGCCCGAGGCGACCGCCGGGCCCTTGGCCTTCAGGTTCACCTTGTACAGCATGTAGTCACCCGGCATGACGACATCATCAGACTCAACCGTCTCGATGACACCGTTGGCGTCACGAACCGGCTCGTCGCCGTTCATCTTCGCCCGAGCAACCGTCTTCTTCAGCTCAACGTCGGAGGACACGTTGATGCCAACCTTGGGAGCCTCGTTGGGCAGGAGGTAGGAAACCTTACCGTTCAGCATGGAGCCGCCGGACATGGCCACGGAGTTCCAGGCGATGAGGTTGGCGTTGACCGGGGAGGTCATGGTCGCGACGAAGCGGATCTTCTCACCCGGCTCGATGTCGCGGTTCATCACCAGGCGGAAGCCGGTAATCGTCGTCAGGTCGGCGGGAGCGTCGCCCCACGCGTTCGGGGTACAACCGGCGGGGGCGTCATTCATGGCACCACCCGCGGAGAGGACCTCGCCGCGGCAGGGGTTGGGAACCGTCGAGTACTGGATCGTGATGTCCGAGGCCGGAACCGGCGTGATCTCGGGATCGCGACCCGGCTTCTCCTTCACCGACTCAAACGCCCACGCCGTGGAGTTCAGGTTCGGCTTCCAACGAGAGTCACGAGCCTGCGAGGAGGCGGGGCCAACACCCACGTCACCCACGTAAGGCAGGATGTCGTAGGCCACGACCTTGGTCAGCGGCGTGTTACCCGCGTTGGAGATCGTGAAACGGTAGGCGCCGTCGGCACCCGGGTCGATCTCGGCGACCTCGCCGGCCGGAACGAAGTCGGGGTTCTTGTTGCCCTTGACTTCCTTCGCGATGGCCATCGAGGGGGTCGTGGCCACGTTGAAGTCGATTGCGGCGTTACACACGTAGTCGGTGGTCGAGCCGTTCTTGTTCACGTCGAAGGTGTCGATCGCGCGGCTACCGATGCAGTAGTTCCAGTTGCGCTGGCTCTTATCCTCGGCGGTCGCCTTCGCGCCGTCGCCGGGCATGAAGGCCATGGCGTCGTTCGTGTTCTTACCAGCCGGTGCCGTGGCGAGAACGTTGACGTCGAAGGTCGAGTACAGGCTGCCCTCGACCGGATCCGGCACGTTCCAACGAATCAGGGTGCGGCCGGTGTTGTTGAAGTTCTTCTCAACCTCGACCGTGACCTTGCTCAGGTCGTAGGGGGTACCGTCGGGGTTCTTCAGCGTCGAGCGCTTCTCGGGAACGATCCCCGAAGCGTCGTCGACGTCGAAGCCCTCGGGCAGGAGGTCAACGATCGTGAACGGAGTGGGCGTGCCACCCTCGGACTTCGCCTTAGCGGTGCCGTTGATGAAGAAGCTAGCGGGCTTACCCACGACCACGGGGTTGGTGCGCACGACCTTGTAGGCCTGCACGGAGGGGAACTCGTCGCGCACACGCATCCAGGAGCAGAGCTCGTCGCTCGATGCGACGACGGTGCTTGTGTCCTTATCAGTCAAAGTACCGCTGGCGCAGTTCTGGAAGCGCACGTAGTCCGGGGAGGCCTGGTAGTCGTAGTACTTCTCCGGAGGGGACACAGGGTTGTAGTGCGAGGCGAAGTCCGCGGGCTCCTTCGTCGGCAGAGCGGGGTTGATCGTGCCGTAGAAGAAGATGGTCGCGTTGGTCTGGGGCGCCACGTCAGAGTCGATCGTGAAGCGGGTGATCCACTCGCCCTCGGGCAGAGTCAGGGCACTCGTCTTCGTGTAATTAACAACCTCGTGATTACCCTTGTTGGTCCAGTACTCGAAGGTCCAGCCGCCATTTTCCTCGTAGCCGGACTTGCCGAAAATGTTGAACTGGTAGGGGCCGACGAACGTGGGGGTGTCACAGGCTGCGCCGGCGGCCTTAGCATCCTGAGAGGACCAGGTGCACGGCAGGGTATCGTCCCAGTGCGTGTGCAGCGTCGTGTTACCACTGTTGGTGGTGCCGAAACGCCAAGGGGCCCTCATGTTGCGAACATAGTGCTGCCAGTCGCCACCGGCCTTGCTGATGCGGCCGCCGACCTTACGCTCGGCGAAGCCGTGCGTAATCTCGGAGCTCTTCGTGAGGGTGGTCTTCGGGTCGTTCATGACCTCGGCGCTGATGGTCGCCGTGTTGGTGACCGTGTCATCGAGCGTGACCGTGCCCTCGGGGTACTTCACGGTGACGGTCGACTCGATCGGGTTCTGCCAGAACCACTTGTCGTAGGACCAGGTGACGGTGTGGGTCGCCGGATCGTAGACGCCGCCGTCAGAGGCCGTGACGAAGACGGCCTTGGCAGGCAGCGGGTCCACGACCTTGATGTTCTGGACGCCCACGAAGCCGAGGCCGTTCAGGCTGCCGCTCTTCATCGCGGAGCCGTTCCAGCGGATACCGACCTTGTTGGGGTTGTCCTGGTCGATCTGCTGATAGCCGTAGCGCAGCTTGTACGTCGCCTCGCCACCAATGGCGGGGAAGTTCGCCTTGTTGGTGGGGCCGCTCTTCTCGATCGCGATGTCGGTGTCGGCGGTCCACGTGGTGGTGAGCTCGTTCTCGATCTTCTCAGCATTCTGCGCGCTGAAGGTCACCTTCTGGGTGGTCGTCGAGTTGTTCGGCGCGTCGTTGTAGTTGTAGTACCAGGAGACCTGGATACGGTCGGACGTGCCGGCGGGCAGCGGATCCTTCATCTTGAAGACGTAGCGCTGCACGCGGGTGCCGTCCGGCTTGTTCTCGGTATAGGTCGCCGTCCTGGCGACGCTATCGCCGGTCACGGGGGTGACCCAGTAGCCGCGGTCGGCAAGCTTGAGGCCGTCCGGCGTGATGGGGCCGGGCAGCGTCAGCTCGATTTCGGCACCCTTACAGGGGGTGGTCACCGAGGAGCAGGAGAAGTTGATCGTCGTGATCTGCTCGTCGTGAATACGCAGGGTCTCCGAGTCGTTGACGACGTTGAGAGCCAGCGTCGCGGAATCGTCCGCGACTGCGCGGGCGCGGCGCGTGCGGGGCTGATCCTCGGGGGCGACCTCGGTGGCGGGAGCCTCGGCGCCAGCCTCGGCGGCGGGAGCTTCGGCCCCGGCCTCGGCGGCAGGCGCGTCGGCGGCCTCAGAGTTGGACGAGGCCGTGGCAGCTTCCTGGGAGGTTGCTACGTCAGGCGATTGCGTGCTTTCGTCGGCGGCGCTGGCTCGCATGGCGAGGGGTGTCAGCGACGTGACGAGAAGCGAGAGAGCGGCCAGGCTGGCGGCACCCGCAACGCCCACACGGGCGCGGAACGGACGCAGTCGAGACATCGACTTCTCCTTCTATCGTCAGAATGTGGACAGGACTTGCGTCCCAGCCTAGTGAAGGAGCAGACATCACCACCATGCCTAACAACTATCGCCTAAGCCACAACTACAACGGTGTATTTCGTTGAAATTTCGGGCATAACGGCAATGTAACAACTTCTCTGAACTCTTGGTCAGCACGCAGTTTTGAGCATCAACAATAGATTTTTCAACAATTGCCAGGAAAGTATTGTCGGCATCATCAAATTATGACCACTGCAATAGGGATTAGATGATAGCCGGTCTCATATTTTAGTGACGCATCACACTCAGGTCTCACCAGTTACTTAATTACCCAGTATTCCCAAAGTGTGTGAGACCCCCCTGCACAACATGCTTCCCAAACCAACTTGCAAATAAGCTGCGCAACACCGGATAGCTCCCCGCCCACTGCGCCGGAGAATACGAAAACCTCCGCGCTTCGAAGGAAGCGCGGAGGTTATGCGCGGAGACGGCGGGATTTGAACCCGCGAGGGGCTATGCACCCCTACCTCCTTAGCAGGGAGGCGCACTCGACCGGACTATGCGACGTCTCCAGTGCCGACTACTTTAGGGCATTTTCGCCGCGAGCGCGAACGTGCGCCTACAGCGACGCCCGTGGGCGGCCGGCTCGGCGGAGGGCGAGGGATTCGAACCCCCGGTGCCATTGCTGACACAACGGTTTTCAAGACCGTCTCTTTCGGCCACTCAGACAGCCCTCCAGACGCGGATCATCCTACAGGACGAGGCCCGGGGATGCGACCCTCGCATCCCCGGGCCCGAGCCCATCAGACATTTGGCGCGTCAGCCGCGCAGCCCGAAGAAGTTCCAGGACTTCTTGTCGGGGGCCGGTTCCTCGGGGCGGTCGAGGAGGCCGCGCGAGAGCGCAGGGGCCGTCGGCGGCCACAGCGGCAGGCGGATCGCGAGCGTCGCCTGGACGGCATGGTAGACGTCCCAGCGCGAGGACTTGGCGGGCTGCACGTTCTCGTTGCGGGGACCAAGGCGACGCACCCATCGACCGGGCTGGCTGATGAGGTAGTCGTGGATGTAGTCGACGAAGGAGCGGTAGCAGTGCTCGAAGTGCTCGACGTCGGAGACGCGGGCGCCGTCGTCCAGCATGGCGCGGCGCACGGCGACGGTGGCACACACGCCCTCGCAGACGACCCACTGCTGATGCTCGTCCTCGCCGGGCACGGGGTCGCCCTCGTCGTTGACGCCGGTGGAGAAGCCGGGGTTGCCGTCGGTGCGACGCCAGCCGTCGACGCGTGCACGCTCGAAGAGCTCGGTTCCCATCTCGAGGAGGTAGTCGGGCACGGTCCAACCCATGGAGCGCAGACCCGCACGTACCTGCAGCGCGAAGCGACCGAGCTGCATGGAGTGGCCGGTCACGTAGCCCTCGTAGTAGCGGCGTCCGTCGTTGAGGAGCTTGCCTGCCTCGGGGCTCGGCTCCCACTTCTCGTCGAAGTATTCCGGGATGCGCCAGCCGTTCTTGGAGGCGACCTTGTAGGCGAAGGCCGTCATCTTCTCGGCGCGGTCGAGCCATTCGGGCTCAGTCGTGGCCTCGGCCGCGGCCATGTAGGCCTCGATCGTGTGGATGAGGGTGCCGAGGGTGTGGACGGGGACGGGCTCATTGAAGGCCTCGTCGTACTGATCCCACACGAGGCCGTAGTCGTCGGTCCAGAGCTCCTTCTGCTCCTCGAGCATGCGATTGAGCAGCTCGTGGGCACCCGGCCGGTCCGCGACCGTCGCAGCGGCCACGCCCAGCAGCGCGTACACCGTGTGGTACTGCGACTTGACGCGCGCATCCTCGTCCCACGGCACGCCGTGCCCATCCTCGTCGGGCTCGGGCTTGATCGCGAACCACATGCCGCCGTTGACGGGGTCCGTGAAGTAGTTGGTGAGCGCCTTGACGGCATGGTCGGCGTAGCGACGAGTGCCAGGCAGACCCATGAGCGCACCGAGCGAGAACACGTAGGCCATGCGACCCGTGACGGCCAGGTCAATCGATCGGGTCGGATCGGGCTTTCCATCGGCGTCGAGGTGCGCGAAACCAGTCGCGACGATCGCACCTTCTGCCTCTTCAATGAGGGCCTGCATGTGGCCGCTCAGCCAACGGTTATGTTCGATGGAATCAAACCATCCCACGATGTTCCTCCTGACAACACAGTCACGGTCTGCGGTGACCGACATCTCATAGGATAGTCGCTCGGCGCCTTTTTTGGGAATACGTGCATACACCCCTCCGCCCACACGGACGAGGCCGGGGCACGGCGCGCTCTCACCTGGCCTTTTCCAGACGGCCTGCCACGGCCTCGAACAAGAGAAAACAAGGAAAAGTCCACGCCGTGGGACGGCGCTACCCACAAGCGGGCGTAACGTGCAACACTGTTGCTATGCATGAACGAGCTGGCACACGTGCCCTACCTGAAGACCTCATCAACGTCGACGATGTCATCTCCGCCTACTACGACATCGTCCCTGACCCGACCGACGTGGGACAGCGCGTCGCGTTCGGAACGTCGGGCCACCGCGGCGCTTCGTTGGACGGTAAGTTCAACGAGGCGCACATCATCGCCATCACCGCGGCGATCATCGAGTACCGCGCCTCCCAGGGCATCAACGGTCCCCTGTTCATCGGCCGTGACACGCACGCCCTGAGCGAGCCCGCGTGGCGCACCGCCCTGGAGGTCCTCGCGGCCGCCGGCATCGACACGCGCATCGACTCGCGCGGCTCCTACACGCCCACCCCCGCCGTGTCCGTCGCCATCCTCGGCGCGAACGGCGCCCCGGCTAACCTGCGCACCGAGGGCGACGGCCTGGCCGACGGCATCGTCGTCACCCCCAGCCACAACCCCCCGCGCGACGGCGGCTTCAAGTACAACCCGCCTCACGGCGGCCCCGCCGACACCGACGCGACCGGCTGGATCGCGGCGCGCGCCAACGAGCTCCTCGACTCGGGCGAATGGAAGAACGTTCCCCGCGTCACCGGCTCCGACCTTCTGCACGACCCGAACATCAAGCCCTTCGACTACCTGGACTACTACGTC
Source organism: Actinomyces sp. ICM39 (assembly GCF_000282935.1). Lineage (NCBI taxonomy): Bacteria > Bacillati > Actinomycetota > Actinomycetes > Actinomycetales > Actinomycetaceae > Actinomyces > Actinomyces sp. ICM39. Next base: position 11,023 of record NZ_ALCB01000011.1, on the reverse strand, counting down.
TCGCAGCTGGACCAGGTCATCGACATCGAGGCCATCCGCAAGGCCGGTGTGCGCATCGGCGCCGACCCGCTCGGCGGCGCGTCCATCGACTACTGGGCGGCCATCGGCGAGCACTACGGCCTCGACCTGACCGTCGTCAACCCCGAGGTCGACCCGGCCTGGCCGTTCATGACCCTGGACTGGGACGGCAAGATCCGCATGGACTGCTCCTCGCCCTACGCGATGGCATCCCTGCGCGAGGCCATGACCCCCGACGCCGAGGGCAACACCCCCTACGACATCGCGACCGGCAACGACGCGGACTCGGACCGCCACGGCATCGTCACCCCCGACGGCCTGATGAACCCGAACCACTTCCTGGCCGTCGCCATCGAGTACCTGTTCACGCACCGCCCCGGCTGGAACGCCGACGCGGCCGTGGGCAAGACCCTCGTGTCCTCCGCGCTCATCGACCGCGTCGTGGCCGCCATGGGCCGCGACCTCATCGAGGTGCCCGTGGGCTTTAAGTACTTCGTGCCCGGCCTGCTGTCCGGTACCGTCGGCTTCGGCGGTGAGGAGAGCGCGGGAGCTTCGTTCCTGCGCAAGGACGGCACCGTGTGGTCGACTGACAAGGACGGCATCATCCTGGCGCTGCTCGCCTCGGAGATCCTGGCTGTGACCGGCAAGACCCCCTCCCAGCTGCACGAGGAGCAGGTCGAGCGTTTCGGCGCCTCCGCCTACGCCCGTATCGATGCGGCCGCCTCCCGCGAGGAGAAGGCGAAGCTGGCGGCCCTGTCCGCGGACGACGTGACCGCGACCGAGCTGGCCGGTGACCCGATCGTCGCCAAGCTGGTGCGCGCGCCCGGCAACGACGCGCCCATCGGCGGCCTGAAGGTGACGACCGAGTCCGCGTGGTTCGCCGCGCGCCCGTCGGGCACCGAGGACGTCTACAAGATCTACGGCGAGTCCTTCAAGGGTGCCGAGCACCTGGCCCAGGTCCAGGAGGCCGCCAAGCAGGTCGTGTCCGACGCCCTGAACGGCTGACGCTCTGACGTTGCCCGCTCACGCGGGTTGCGAGGGGGGCGGCGCTCAATTGAGCGCCGCCCCCCTTCATCGTCTAGCAGGTTGCTGAGTTGGACCTCGTCACGACTGCGCGCCTGCAGCCGCGTCGGCGAACCAGTCCGGCACGCGTCCGGGAATATCCGCTACAACAGCGAGGATGAGGACGCTAGCGCACAACCTCCTCATGCCCATTCGGCCCCACCTGCGCGCCCGATACGGCGCGCGCCAGTCGTAGCGCCAGCCACGGCTTGTCACTTGCGCTTGACGTCATCCAGCCAGTCGGGGTCCGCCATGATCGGGCCGGCAATCCGCGTCGGGTCAAAATCCCCGGCGCCCTCGACGATATCGTTAATGGTCTCCTTGACGCCCTCGACCGCGTCATTGATGACACCGCGGATAGGGGCGGAGATGTCAGGGGGCAGAGCGGGGCCTCCCGCAATCGGATCCGGGATGCGCCAGTCTCCGGGCTGTGAGCCAATACGGGGGCTGACCACATAATCGGGATCACCGAAGGTGCCAGTGTCACCCTTTCCGCCAATGCTATGGCCCGTCAGACCGGAGCCCTTGCTGTGGCCGCCAATGATCTCGCTAGCGCCGGCGGCGGCACCAGCGCCATAGCTGTGGCCATCGATAATGGAGCCAATGAGCTGGCCATTCTCTTCCTCGGCGGCGATGAAATCGCGCTCGGCTGCCAGGAGGGATTCGGCGTGCTCGTCCAGGCTCGTGCCCGTCTTGGTTGCCTGGTCCGCGAACTTGTCTTCGACGCCCTGCATCTTCGACGACAGGTTCGTGCCGGGCATCGCCGAAGCGAAAGCACTGGCCCCGCCCTCTGGGCGCGCCGAACGGACCGCCTCTGCGGCCTCGCGCGCCGTCGAAGCAAGGCGCGGGAACTCACCGGCAACAAAAGAAAGATCGCCCATCGTCCACTCCTGTGATCATAGATGCGTGACCTTGACAATATTACCGGACGGAAACCTATAGCGCACCCATTCATCGACACAGCATCACCGCAAGCCCGTTGTGGCATCACATATTTTTACCGCCCGCACCCCTAGAAAATTGCTGGCAGGGCGGCTACCTTGGCACTGTCGCCCCCACCGGGGCCGACTCACGCCCACCACCTCCAGGAGCCCACATGAGCGAGGCATCCCGCCCACCCGCGCACCCCGCGGGACCGGATGCACCGGCCCAGGCCTCGTCGACAACGACGGTGAGGCTACCCATCCCCCGGCTGCCCGTCGGCCGCCTCGCGTTCCTCCTCCTGGCGGGCGTCGCGCTTCTGGCGGGACTAGACGCCTCCCTCGTGCGTCTGGGAGCCATCGCGCCCGTGGCCTCGACAAGCCTGGGGACCGTGCACGGCCTCCTCATGATCTACGGGTTCCTGGGCACCGCGATCTGCCTCGAGCGCGCGGTCGCCCTACAATCCGACGGGCGTCGCGCGTGGGCGTACGCCGCTCCCCTGCTCACCGGAGCCGGCGGCATCAGCGCGGTCGTCATCTCCCTGAACGAGGGCGTACGCGCGACACTCGCGAACCTGCCGATTCCGCGTTACCTGGCCGCCCACCTGCCCGGATTCGCGCCCGAGCGGATGATGCCCGGCTTCCTCATCACCCTCGGTATGGCCCTGCTGACGGCCATCTACTGCTACGTATGGACCCGTCGGCAGGCCACCCACGCGGTCCTCATCCAGCTGATGGGCGCGCTCATTGGCTTGGGCGGCATCCTCCTATGGTGGCGAGGCCTCGAGACGCCGCGCGCGGTGCCCTGGTGGCTCGCTTTCCTGATCGTCACAATCGTCGGTGAACGCGTCGAGCTCGCGCGCCTCGCCTTCGCGTCCGGCTCCACCGAGCGGCGCATCACCGCCGAGAGCGCCGCACTCATGGTGGGCCTGACCGTCGCGCTCTACTCCCCCGCGATCGGATACCCACTGATCGGGCTCTCGCTCGGCGTTCTCATGGCGGACACCGCGTGGCACGACGTCGCGCGCGGCACCGTGCGCATGAGCGGCCTGCCTCGCCTGGCGGCCGTGTGCATGCTGAGCGGATACGCGTGGGCGCTTGTACCGGCGCTGATGTGGGTCATCGCTCCGCCCGCTTTCGACGGATACGGCTATGACGCCGGCGTCCACGCGATCACGATCGGCTTCGTCGTCTCCATGTTGCTCGCCCACGCTCCGGTCATCATCCCGGCGGTCGCCCGGCGCGAAGTCCCCTACCACGGCGCCATGTGGGTCCCCTTCGCGTTCCTGCAGGTCTCCCTCCTCCTGCGTCTCCTCGCGGGCGCACGCGAGGCCGCCTACCCGTGGCGCCTGGGCGGCACCCTCGGGGTCGTCGGCATGCTCCTCTTCGTAGCCACGACGCTGACGGTGACGATTCGCCGGGCGCGCGCGAACGCTCGGGAGGCCCGATGAACAAGCCCCGCGTCCCGCGCACCGACCGCGCGACTTCCGTCTGGATGTGCGTGGCGGCCATCGCCGCTGCGGTCACGATCGTCGCCCGAGGCCGCATCCCGCAGAACCTGTGGACGATGATCCACCTGGTGACCCTCGGCGTCCTGTCGAACGGGATCTTCCAGTGGTCCTGGTACTTCACGCGCGCGCTCGCACACCTGGCCCCGGACGACCGGCGCGCGGGGCGCGACAACACCGTGCGCATCACGGCGTTTAATCTGTCCCTGCTGCTCCTCATCGGCGGTATGTGGTCGGGGTTGTGGCATGCGACCGTCACGGGCGCGACCGTTGTCGGGTTGATCGCGGCCTGGCACGGGTGGGCGCTGCTCACCGCGTCCCGCGAGCGCCTGGCATCACGATTCGCGGTCATCATCCGGTACTACATCGCGGCGGCGTTCTTCCTGGTGGTTGGCGCGACGCTGGCGGGTTTCGTCACAGCGGCCATGTTCGACGCGGACGCTCCCGCGTGGCTGGCCGAGGCACGGGACCGCCTGACGGTCGCCCACGCGCTGGCGGGTGTCGCCGGTTGGGTGGGCCTGACGATGGGCGGGACCCTGGTGACGCTGGGGCCGACCGCAATGCGTACGCGTATGGATCCGCGAGCCGTGTCCTTCGCGACGAGCGCCCTGCCCATGTGGGTGGCCGCGCTTCTCGTCGCCGGCACGGGCGCTGTGGCCGGGTCGATGCGCGTTGCCTCCGTGGGTCTCCTCGTCGTCGTGGGCGCGGCCGCCCTGGGCGTGGGCGTTCCGCTGGTTCGCGTGGCGCTGACAAAGGGGCCGGCGGAGTACGGCGCGTGGTCCCTCATGCTGGGCGCCGCCTGGATTCTCGTCGCCGGCGCGGGAGCGTCCCTGCGCGCCTTCGAAGCGGCGGACGCGACCGGTCTGCGTGCAGCATTCCTCGCGTGGATGCCGATCCTGGGCGCGGCCGGGCTGGGCCAGCTCTTCGTCGGCGCGCTCACCTACCTGATGCCCGTCGTCATCGGCGGCGGCCCGTCCGCGGTGCGCGTCGGCGTCGGCGTGCTCGAAGCCGCAGCCCCCATCCGGGAGGCCGCTCGCAACGTTGCCGCGCTCTTCGCACTTGCCGTCGCATCCCTGGGCGGAACATCCGCCGAACGCCTCACCATCGCCGCGTGGGTGGTCCTGCTGGCCACCTACGTCGTCGACATCGTCCTCATGGCCCGCTGCGGCGTGGCCCAGGCGCGCGCCAAGCGCGCCGCCGCTTCATCCCCCACCACGCAAGGAGGCCGCCGTGGCTGACCTGAACCTATCCGCTTCGCCGTCGTCGGGAGGCAAGAACCCGAAGACCCCCGCCCCGAAAGGCCCCGCGGCGGGAACCCCCAAGCTGCGCATGAGCCCGACGGGCGATCACTCGCCCGTGAGCCGGACGGCGGGCGCGATCATCGGCGTCGTCTCCGTCGTGGCACTCGCTCTCGCAGTCTTCCTGTCCAACCCGTCCGCACCCACGACGCAGGGCACGGGAACGGGGACGGGAACCACGGCCTCGTCGGTAACGCCGACCGGGCACACGACCCGCGTGTCCGTGGGCGTCGACGGTATGGCCTTCACGCCGAACCACATCGAGGTGCCGGTCGGCGACCGTCTCATCATCGACTTCACGAACTCGGGGGACCAGCGCCACGACCTGGTGTTCGAGACGGGCGTGACCTCCGGGTCGCTCGCGTCGGGTGAGACGAAGGAACTCGACCTCGGCGTCATCTCCGGTGACGTCGAGGGCTGGTGTTCCCTGCCGGGTCACCGCGAGTTGGGCATGACCCTGCACGTGCAGGCCACGGGCGCGTCATCGTCGGCCTCGTCCTCCTCGGGGACCTCGGCCTCGGGCAGCCACGCGCACCACGGGCACGACCACGGCCAGGACGCCGCCACCGGTCCCGCCACCCCGACGGCCCTGACGGACTACGCGGCGACCATCGACGCGCGCGACCCGGCGGCGCCCCCGGCCACGAACGAGACCGAGCGTCACTACACCTTCACGGTCACCGAGCAGACCGTCAACGTCACGAGCTCCCTCACACGCGAAACATGGACCTTCAACGGGGACGCTCCCGGCCCGATCCTGCGCGGACACATCGGCGACACCTTCCACATCACGCTCGTCAACAACGGGACGATGAGCCACTCGCTGGACTTCCACGCGGGCCTCATCGCCCCCGACAACGTCATGCGCTCTATCGAGCCCGGGCAGACCCTCGAGTACACGTTCGTCGCGAAGAACGCGGGCATCTGGCTCTACCACTGCTCGACCGCCCCCATGTCGATGCACATCGCGAACGGCATGTTCGGGGCCGTCATCATCGACCCGACCGACCTGGACAAGGTCGACCGCGAGTACGTCATGGTCGCCTCCGAGCTCTACCTGGGCGCGGACGGGCAGAGCGCTGACGCCTCGCTCCTGTCGGCCCTGCAGCCCAATGCGATGGCCTTCAACGGCGTGCCCTTCCAGTACAAGGCGCACCCGATTCAGATCAAGACCAACGAGCGCGTGCGCGTGTGGGTCATGGACGCGGGCCCGAACCTGGCGACAACCTTCCACGTCGTGGGCACCCAATTCGACACCGTGTGGCGCGAGGGCGCCTACGTGATCCGAGGCGGAGGGTCCGGTGGTGGTTGGGGGCAGGTCCTGTCTCTGGGCGCCGCCGAGGGCGGATTCGTCGAGTTCACGCCGCTCGAGGCCGGCCACTACGCGTTCGTCAACCACGCGCTCTCCCTGGCGGAAAAGGGACAGCTCGGCGTCTTCGAGGTGACCGACTAGACCGTTGCCCACTCCCCGGCCACGGCCTCGTCCTTTTTGACGAGGCCGTGGCTTTTTTCGCGGTCTCCCCTCCCCTCGCGGAGGGGCCGAATTGTTACGTACGCCTCATTTCGCTTGCCTTTCGGGACACTGCCCCGGTGATAGAATGGATGGATGCTCGGCACCTATCTTGACATTCTGCGTTACCGCCAGTCCTGGAAATTCTCCGCGGCCGCCCTTATTCTGCGCATGCCCATGTCGATGGTGGGACTGTCAACGATCCTCATGGTGCGCACCGAGTACGGCAACTACACGCTGGCCGGCGCCGTTGCCGCGGTCAGCATCATCGTCATGGCACTCTGCGCGCCCATCCTCGCGCGCCGCGTCGACCGCCACGGGCAGCTGCGCGTCATGGGCCCAGCCTGGACTATTTCAGTCCTGTCAATGTCTGCTCTGGTCGCGGCCGTCATCATGCACGCCCCCGCGTGGACGCTCTTCATCCCGGCCGCCCTCGCGGGTGCCACCTGGGGGGCTCCCGGCGCGCTCGTGCGCTCGCGCTGGTCGACGATCCTGCACAAGCCGGGCCAGCTGCAGACCGCCTACGCTCTCGAATCCGCCGTCGACGAGTTCGTGTACATCGTGGGCCCCGTCCTGGCCACCGTCCTGGGCACCGCCCTGCATCCGGCCACCGGCCTCATCATTTCCATCGTCAGCCTGGCGGTGGGTGGCGCGCTCTTCCTGTCGCGCCGCGACTCCGAACCCGCGATCATTCCCTACGACCCCAGCGCCCCGCGCGAGTCCGTCATCCGCAAACCCGTCGTCCTCGTCATGGCCGCGACCTACATCGGCATGGGCATGACGTTTGGCGCGATGGAACTGTCGATGGTCAGCTTCACCGAGGAGCTGGGCACCCCCGCGCTCGGCGGCATCCTCCTCGCTCTCTTCTCCATCGGGTCGCTGACTGCCGCCCTCGTGTACGGCGCACGCACGTGGAGGCGCCCCACCTGGCAGCTCTTCGTGATCGGCGTGATCGCGATGGCGATCGGCATGAGCCTCTTCCCCCTGGCCTTCAACGTCTGGACGATGGCCATCGTCATCCTCATCACGGGCCTCACCTGCGCGCCCACAATGACGAACGTCAACGTCATCATCCAACAGTCCGTCTCGCCCGCGAAGCTCACCGAGGGCCTCACCTGGATGTCCACCTCGATCAGCCTGGGTGTCTCCCTGGGAACCGCGGTCGCGGGTCCCGCGATCGACGCTATCGGCGCGCGCGGCGGCCTGTTCACCATGGCCAGCGCGGGATGGGCGATGGTCCTCTTCATGCTGATCGGCCTACCCGCGCTGCGTAAGAATACGGCCGCCCCGACGCCCGAGCTCCCCCTCGACTGAGGACACAACCCCCCTCGATTCTTGCGCCCGCACGGCCGCGAAGCCCTATGATTGCCCTCATGCGCCTCCGACCGCCTCTCATCGACGACGAATCACCTTCGCTCGCGCTCGCCATCACGGCCGGCGTGGGCGAATTCGCGTCGTCTCTGCTGGTCGCCGCCATGTCGCAGGGCTGGTACTACCCGGGCGTGGTCGGATTCGGCGGCATCGGATCTGAGCGCAGCGCCCGCATCCTCGGCCGCGTCCTCATGGCGCGCGGCGACGACGGCCGTTCCTGGCTGCAAACGCGGCGCGGCTGGCGCCAATTCTTCAACGCGCAGGTCCCCCGTCAGCCCGTGCTCATCACTGTCGGAAACGCACGCCGACTCGCCTTCGCGGATCGCGGCGGCTTTGTCGACATCACGGTCTTGGGCCACGGCCTCGAGCCGGGCTGGCACGACGCGACCATCCAGGTCTTGCACGCGGGCGACGTGCGCGCGCTCGGCATGTCCGAGGAGACGGCCGCCAAGTTCGCCACCACCCTGCGCACCGCGACGCCGCTGCCCGCCCCGGCCTCGGCGATGCACGAACGCCCACGCAAGGGCCGCATCCGCGCGGGACGCCCCACACGCGTGCGCGTGCGCATCGTGTCCGACTACGAGCACTTCGGCGTGGTCTCCGACATCGACGACACCGTCATGGTGTCGATGCTGCCGCGCCTGGTCACGGCCGCGAGACATGCCTTCCTGGACCGAGTGTCCTCGCGCGAGGCCGTCCCCGGCATGGCGCACCTGCTGACAACGCTGACGACCTCGTCGGCCTCGTCGGAGGGCGTGCCCGAGGGCACCCACTCCCCCATCATGTACCTATCCACCGGCGCGTGGAACGTCGTGCCGACGGTGCGTTCCTTCCTGGAGCGCTCCGGCTACCCAGCCGGAGGCTTTCTCATGACGGACTTCGGCCCGTCGAATACGGGATGGTTCCGCTCGGGACCGGAGCACAAGCGCCGCGAGCTGCGCCGCCTGGCCCGTATGTTCCCGCACATGCGCTGGCTCCTCGTCGGCGACGACGGGCAGCACGACCCGGAAATCTACGCGGAGTTCGCCCGTGAGTTCCCGCAGTGCGTCGCGGGCATCGCGATCCGTTCCCTGTCCGAGATCGAGCAGTTCATGGCACACGGCAGCTTCGAGGCCATGGTGCCCGACGCCCTGTGGACCGTCCCCGAGTCCATCCCCGTCTGGTACGGCTCGGACGGCGAGGCACTCCTAGAGAACATTCGAGGCCGGGGGCCAGCCGGTCCACTGGCGAGCCACTGAGCGCGGCGTCCCCGTCACCTGAGCCCCATCAGGAAAAGCCGCAGCCAATACGACAAGGCCGCCCCGAGGGGCGGCCTTCCCATTTATCGCTGCGTGTCAGTCCTGCTGCGTACCCGACATCGGGCGGCACTTCGCGGGCTGTTCGACGGGGTCCGTGGACTTCAGGACTCGCTGCACGTCCTCGGCGCTCATCGCGTCGTCGTAGAAGGTTCCGAGCTCGACTGTCACGGTGGAATCCTGCGCGTCGGTGAGACGCACGTGTGCGCCGGGGAAGAAACGCGCCACCGAGTATGCGTTATCCACGGCATTCGGACCGGCGGTAATGCGCACCTTACCCGTGTACTCGACGTCTGCGTTCGCGGGCTCCTGCGTCTGGAATCCGGCGGTTGTGAGCATCTCCGTTGCCTTGGAGGCCAGGCCCTGGTGCTGCGTCGTGTTGATGACCAAGACAGACACCTGATCGGGGGCGACGGGCTTCGCGTTCACCGTCGGGCAGGGAATGTCACCGGTCTCGGCGTACTTGATCTTGACCGAGAAGTCGTTACCGAAAGGAACCGGGATAATGCCCGTAAACACGAGGGAGGACACCACCGCGGCCGCTAACATCACGACACCAATGACAGCGAACGTCATGTTTTGACGCTGCTGGCGCTCGCGCAGGAATCGCTGGCGAGGGGTGAGGGCAGTGCGGGGCGCGTTCGGAGTACTCACAGTGTCCAGCCTATCGAATGGGAGCGGCCCGCGGCCAGACAACGCCCCGTCAGGCACATTACATCTCGCCCACGCGTCCCACTCAGCGTTACAGTTAGGTCACCCTGAGTAACGGGGACATTCCGCACGCCACCGCCCCTCGAAGGGCGCCGATGCGCGCGAGGCACCCCGGCCTCGTCCCCTGTCCAACCCGAAAGAGGACCTCGATGAGCTTCCTGGATTCCGACCTCCTTGCCCGCATCCACGAGCGCGCCGCCGACGCGGACGCCACGAACACTTACCCCGAGGCCGACCTCGCTGACCTGCGAGACGCCGGATACCTCCGCGCATTCGTTCCCACCGAGTTCGGTGGCGCTGGCCTAAGCCTGACCGAGATCGCCGCCGAGCAGACGGCGCTGGCCAAGGCGGCTCCCGGCACGGCACTGGGCATCAACATGCACCAGATCATCGTCGGCCTCGGTCGCTACCTGGTCGCCCACGGCAACGCGCGCGGCGAGCAGATCCTGCGCGACGCCGCCGCCGGCGAAGTCTTTGGCTTCGGCATTTCCGAGCCGGGCAACGACCTCGTGCTCTTTGGCTCGACGACCCGCGCAACCGCGACCGCAGACGGCGGCTACTCCTTCGAGGGCACCAAGATCTTCACCTCCCTGTCCCCCGTGTGGACGCGCCTGCTCATCTTCGGCCGCGCCGAGACCGAGGAGGGGCCCAAGTCCGTGTTCGGAATCGTCCACCGCGACGACGAGGGCTACTCGATCAAGGACGACTGGAACACGCTCGGCATGCGCGCCACCCAGTCCATGACGACACTGCTCGAGGGCGTCACCGTGCCCGAGGAGCGCATCCTGACGATCACGGATCCGGGACCGAGCGCCGACCCCGTCATCTTCGGCATCTTCTCCCACTTCGAGATCCTGCTCGCCGCTACCTACCAGGGCGTGGGTGAGCGCGCCGTCGAGGTGGCCGCCGATCACGTGGCGAAGCGCCGCTCGGTGAAGAACCAGACGACCTACGCCAACGACCCGGACATCCGCTGGCGCATCGCCGAGGCCGCCCTCATCATGAACGCGGTCGGCCCGCAGATCCGCGAGCTCGCTCGCGACATCGACGAGGGCGTGGACCGCGGTCGCTCCTGGATGCCGCAGCTGTCCGCCGCGAAGAACGCGGCCGCCGAGGCCACGCTGCGCGCCGTCGAGCAGGCGATGCGCGCGTGCGGCGGCAGCGCCTACTACAACACGCACGAGCTCTCTCGCCTCTACCGCGACGCGCTCGCTGGCCTTTTCCAGCCCTCAGATCAGGAGTCCCTGCACGCCGCGTGGGCGAACCTGATCCTGGGTCCCATTGAGAAGGCGCAGTAGGCTTCCGCAGATGACAGGGGCGGGCCCGAGGA
>NZ_ALCB01000010.1:0-22019 GCF_000282935.1 Actinomyces sp. ICM39 | reverse complement strand
GTGGGGCCACAAGCAACAAACCTAGGAAGCCGCCGCCCACGGGCACAACCAGCAGCCCGGACCAGACACGCGGAAACCCCGCCCCGCAGATGCGGGACGGGGTATCGCCCACCCAGTCGGGTGGAGAAGTCTGAACGATTCAGACGGGGAAAGTCACTTAAGGGTGACCTTGCCGCCGGCCTCTTCGATCTCAGCCTTGGCCTTCTCGGCGTCTTCCTTCTTCGCGGCGGGGAAGATGGTGGAGGGCGCGGAGTCAACCAGGTCCTTGGCTTCCTTGAGGCCCAGGCCGGCCAGGTTCTTGACGACCTTGACGACGGCGATCTTCTTGTCACCGGCGGACTCGAGGACGACCTCGAACTCGTCCTTCTCTTCGGCGGCGGGGGCGTCGGCGGCCGGGGCGGCAACGGCGACGGCTGCGGGGGCAGCGGCCTCAACGTCGAAGGTCTCCTCGAAGAGCTTCACGAAGTCGGAGAGCTCGATGAGGGTCATTTCCTTGAAAGCTGCGATGAGCTCGTCATTGGAGAGCTTAGCCATGAGTGGCATCCTTCCTAATTGGCCTGCACGAGTGCAGATTGTTGGGTAGTTTCACGCAGCCGGGGTGGCGGCGTGGAACATGGCCTGTCTCGTCAGGCCGCCTCGCCCTGCTGCTTCTCGCGCAGAGCATCGATGGTGCGCACTGCCTTGACGGGCAGAGCGTTGAATGCGAACGCCGCCTGACCAATCTTGGCCTTGAGGACGCCTGCGGCCTTGGCCAGCAGGACCTCGCGGGACTCGAGATCGGCAAGCTTCTTGACAGCCTCGGCGCTCAGCTGAGCGCCGTCCATCGCGCCGGACTTCAGCACGAGGGCGGGGTTGTCCTTAGCAAAATCACGCAGGGTCTTGGCGGCCTCAACGGGCTCGCCGGAGACGAAAGCGATGGCCGTGGGACCCTTGAGGTCCTCAGCCAGGAAGTCGAGACCGACCTCCTTGGCCGCCAGGCGCGCCAGCGTGTTCTTTGCCACGGCGTAGGTCGCGTTCTCGCCCAGGCCGCGACGCAGCTGCTTCAGCTGGCCGACGGTCAGGCCGCGGTACTCGGTCAGCAGGACAGCGTCGGCTGCGCGGAAACGCTCCACGAGCTCGGCAACTGCTGCCACCTTGTCGGACTTCGCCATGGTCCTCCTTCCAGATACGTGACCGTAGGTAAGAAAAAACCCGACACGCAGGATCGTGTCGGGCATACGCTCGATTGCAGCGCAAGGCTGCTCACTCACCTGCGTTGGATTTTCCTCCACTAGCGTGGACACCAACGGTCTTCGGCACGGATTAGCTTAACAGGGCGGGCATGTGCACGCAAGCAACGGGGCGAGCATCACAGATGAGGCCGGGGTTGCGATCCCCCTCACTAACACCGGAAAGATCAGCCACAGCACCAAGTCGCACGTAATTTGGGCACCCTAAATTCTTATAGACACCCGAAAAACCGCTTGATCCTGCCAATCCGATTTCAAAACCTGAAGGACTCGCAAGGGAATTACGTGCGACATTTTTGGGAAAGGATGAAGGTCAGATACAAAAGGCGGGGCCCCGCGCAGCAGTGCTGCGCGGGGACCCGGATGCTTGATCAGCGAGCGAGGCTCACTTCTCGATGAGGTCCTTGACCTTGGTGACATCCAGCGGGATGCCGGGGCCCATCGTCGTGGCGACGGCGCCCTTGAGCAGGTAGCGGCCCTTCGAGGAGGTGGGCTTGAGACGCAGCACCTCGTCCAGGACGGCGGCGTAGTTCTCGGTCAGCTGCTCGGCGGTGAAGGAGGCCTTGCCGACGATGAACGCCAGGTTGGCGTGCTTGTCGACGCGGAACTCGATACGACCACCCTTAATCTCCTTGACGGCCTTCGCGACGTCCATGGTCACGGTGCCCGTCTTGGGGTTCGGCATGAGGCCACGGGGGCCGAGGACGCGGCCGAGGCGGCCAACCTTGCCCATGAGGTCGGGGGTAGCAACGGCAACATCGAAGTCGGTGTAGCCCTTGGCAACCTTCTCGATGAGCTCGTCGCCGCCGACCTCGTCGGCGCCTGCGTCGATCGCTTCCTGAGCGCGCGGACCAACGGCGAAGACCAAGACCCGGGCGGTCTTGCCGGTGCCGTGCGGCAGGGAAACGGTGCCACGGACCATCTGGTCCGCCTGGCGGGGGTCGACACCCAGTCGGAAGACGACCTCAACGGTCGAGTCGAACTTGGTGACGGTGGTCTCCTTGGCCAGCTTCATGGCCTCGAAGGGGGTGTACAGCACGTCCGCGTGGACCTTCTCGGCCGCTGCGCGGTAGCTCTTGGAGCGCTTGGTCATTCTGCTTCTTCTCCTTGCAGTCGTGGGTGTCGGGCAGCGCCTGCCCTACCACGGGGGGGTTGGTTGAGGTCAACCCTCGACGTTGATGCCCATGGAGCGGGCGGTGCCGGCGATGATCTTGGCAGCAGCCTCGACATCGTTGGCGTTGAGGTCAGCCATCTTGGACTGGCCGATTTCGCGAGCCTGATCCATCGTGATCGAACCAACCTTGACGGTGTTGGGGGTGCCGGAACCCTTCTGGATGCCAGCAGCCTTCTTGATGAGCTCAGCGGCGGGCGGCGTCTTGAGGACGAACGTGAAGGAACGATCCTCGTAGACAGTGATCTCAACGGGGATGATGTTTCCACGCTGCGACTCGGTGGCCGCGTTGTAAGCCTTGGTGAACTCAACGATGTTCACGCCGTGCTGGCCCAGAGCGGGGCCGACGGGCGGTGCGGGGGTAGCGGCGCCGGCTGCGATCTGAAGCTTGATCAGGCCGGTGACCTTCTTCTTCGGTGCCATGAATGCGGGTCTTTCTTCTGAAGTTCTGGCCGACGGGTGTCGGTCAGGGCGGAGCGTTTGGCGCTGCTCACTGGGTTTCAGTGGGCATAGTGCGCCCTACGCACACAAAAGTGAATCATAACGCGATTCCGGGCTTGATCCCAAGTCCGGGTGCGTGATGTCACTGCTCGAGCTTCTCCACCTGGTCGAAGCCGAGCTCGAGCGGCGTCTCGCGCTCGAAGATGGTGACGAGGACCTTGAGCTTCTGAGTCTCGGGCATGATCTCGGAGATCGTGGCCGACATGGTCTCGAAAGGTCCGTCGGTGACGGTGACGATCTCGCCGACCTCGAACTGGGTCTGGACGACCTGGACGGGTGCGGGCTGATCCTTGGCGGCCTCGGCGGCTTCCTCGAGGACGTTGGGCGTCAGGAGCATGACGACCTCGTCGATCGAGAGCGGCACGGGGTTGTGCTGGTCGCCCACGAAGCCGGTAACGGCGGGGGTTTCCTTGACGACGCGGTACGAGGCCTCGTTGAAGTCCATGCAGACGATCGCGTAGCCGGGGATACGCACGTGGCGCACGCGCTTCTTCGCGTTGCCGCGGTACTCCATGACGTACTCGTCCGGAACCTCGACGGCGAAGATGTAGTCTTCCATGTTCTGCGTGGTGATGCGCTGCTCGAGGTTCGCCTTCACCTTGCGCTCGTGGCCGGAGTAGGTGTGGATGACGTACCAGTCGCCGGGGGACATGTAGAGCTTGCGGCGCAGCTTGGCGATCGCTTCCTCTTCGGACGAGGCCGGGGCCTCGTCGTCAGATTCGGTTTCCTTCTCGGCGACCTCCTCGGCCACCTCGTCAACGATTTCCTGGGCGGCTCCGTCTGCCAGCGCCTCGGCGGTCTCCTGCTGGACCTCTTCCTGGTGCTCCTCGAAGGCCTGTTCCTCGGTGTAGTTTTCGTCGCTCACGGCGTTTCCCTCCTGCAAATGGGGCCGGACCGTAGAAGAAACCCGCCTGCAGTGTCCTGCGGGCGGGTTCGTCGGTCTCAGCCGAAGATCAATGCACTTAGCTTACCGAATCCGAAGTCGAGTAGGCCAGCGAAAAGCATGATTGCGGCGACAAACACAACGACGACGAGGAAGTAGGTCCAGGTTTCGGATCCCGTGGGGTAGGTGACCTTCTTCATTTCGTCAATGACCTGCTTGAAGAAGAGCCAGATGCCACCGAAGAAACCGGGGCGCTTGTTCTGCTCCTTGGCAGCCTCGCTACGCTTGCGGGTCGCCTCATTCTTAGTGCGATCTCGGCGCGAGGATTCAGCATCCGAGGCAACACGATCGGCCATGGGAATCCTCCTACGAAAATGATCAGCCTAATCCGCAGGGCAGGCGGGACTCGAACCCACAACCGCCGGTTTTGGAGACCGGTGCGCTACCAATTGCGCCACTGCCCTACGCAGGAAAACCTGCCTGACGAACATTAGTGGATAAGGCGGCGCTTTGTCCAACCGAGATGCGCGCCGGCGGGTCGCATGCCGCGTAATACCAGCCCCGACCTCGTAAATGAGAGGTAGCCCACGCACGCATCGTGTGCGCTCTCCGCCACACGCGCGCGCGACGTGGGACCATGGAGGGGTGACCAATACTCCTCGCACCCGTGTCTCTGATCGTTTCAACGCCATCACGCCGTCCGCGACCCTGGCCGTGGACGCGAAGGCCAAGGCCCTCAAGGCCGCCGGCCGCCCTGTGATCGGCTTCGGCGCCGGCGAACCCGACTTCGCCACGCCCGACTACATTGTCGAGGCCGCCGTCAAGGCCGCGCGCAACCCCGCGATGCACCGCTACACGCCCGCCGCCGGCCTCCCGGCGCTGCGCGAGGCCATCGCAGAAAAGACCCTGCGCGACTCCGGCTACGAGGTCTCCCCCGCCGACATCGTCGTCACCAACGGCGGCAAGCAGGCCGTCTTCCAGGCGTTCGCCGCGCTGCTCGGCCCCGGCGACGAGGCCATCCTGCCGACCCCGTACTGGACCACGTACCCCGAGGTCGTCAAGCTCGCCGGCGCAACCCCCGTCGAGGTGTTCGCGGGCGCCGACCAGGACTACAAGGTGACCGTCGAGCAGCTCGAGGCCGCGCGCACGCCGCGCACGAAGGTCCTCCTCATGTGCTCGCCGTCCAACCCGACGGGCAGCGTCTACACGCCCGAGGAGCTGACCGCGATCGGCCAGTGGGCCCTCGAGCACGGCATCTGGGTCATCTCGGATGAGATCTACGAGCACCTGCTGTACGAGGACGCGCAGAGCGCGCACATCGTCAAGCTGGTGCCCGAGCTGGCTAACCAGTCCGTGATCCTCAACGGCGTTGCCAAGACCTACGCGATGACCGGCTGGCGAGTGGGCTGGATGATCGGCCCCTCCGACGTCATCAAGGCCGCTCTGTCCTTCCAGTCGCACCTGACCTCCAACGTCAACAACGTCGCCCAGGAGGCCGCGCGCGCCGCCGTGTCCGGCTCCCTGGATGCGGTGGACGAGATGCGCATCGCCTTCGACCGTCGCCGCCGCCTCATCGTTGACATGCTGCGCCAGATCGACGGCTTCGACGTTCCCACGCCCAAGGGCGCGTTCTACGTCTACCCCTCCGTCGAACGTCTGCTGGGCCGCGAGATCCGCGGCCGCGTGGCCAACACGTCGGGCGAGCTCGCCGACCTGATCCTCGACGAGGTCGAGGTCGCGGCGGTCCCGGGCGAGGCCTTCGGCCCCTCCGGCTTCCTGCGCTTCTCCTACGCCCTGGCCGACGACGACCTCGTCGAGGGCATCACCCGCGTGCAGGAGCTCTTCGCCTGATGCACGTCTCGTTCGAACGGACAGCGCAGGAGGCCCCCCTCGGGACGGTCCTCCTCGCCCACGGGTACGCGGAACACTGCGGGCGCTACGCCCACCTGCGCTCCGCGCTCACCCGCGCCGGTTACGACGTCGCCTACTACGACCACGCGGGTCACGGGACCTCCGAGGGTCCCCGCGCCCGCGTGGACGTGGGCGCGCTGATCCGTGACTTCGGCGACGCGCGCCGGGCGACCCTCGCGCACGCGCGCACACCGGACCTGTTCCTGTTCGGACACTCGATGGGCGGCATCATCGCGGCCGCCTCCACGATCCTCGACCCGACGCGGCTGCGCGGCACGGTCCTGTCCGCGCCCGCGCTGCGTCCCCTCCCCCACGTCTCCCCGTCCCAGGCGCGCAGGCTGCTGCCGATCGCCAGGCTGCGCCCCGGCCTCGTCGTGGCGAAGGGCGCGTCCGACATGGAGGTCTCTCCCCTATCGCGCGACCCGCAGGTCCAGCGCGACTTCGACGCGGATCCGCTGACCTACAAGGGCGGCGTGCCGATCCTGACGGGCGCGACCATGATCATTCAGGGCGACGAGGTCATCGCGCGCGCCGGCCGCCTGGCCTCGCCGACGCTCGTCATGCACGGGTCGGGCGACATGATGGCGGACCTGCGCGGTTCGCGCGAGCTCGTGCGCGGTGCACGCGCGGCACACCCGGACGCCGACATCCACCTGCGTATCGTCGACGGCGCCTACCACGAGCTCCTCAACGAACCCGAGGGCCCCGGCCTGATCCGCGACATCATCATCTGGCTCGGGGAGCACTAGGCCGTGGAAGCGCCCGCTGTCCCTAACCTGACGGCTCCGCGCCCCACCCCACCGGGCAGGCGTGACCTCGCGACCCTCCCCAAGGCGCACCTGCACCTGCATTTCACGGGTGCCATGCGGCCCACCACGATGGTGGAGATGGCACGCACGCAGGGCGTGCGCCTCCCCCCTCACCTGCTGCACATCGACGCGGCCTCCATGCCGGCCGACGGGCGCGGCTGGTTCCGTTTCCAGCGCGCCTACGACTCCGCGCGTCACCTCGTGCGCTCCGAGGCCGCGATGCGCCGCCTGATCCGCGAGGCCGCCGAGGACGACGCCGCCGAGGGCTCGGTGCGCATGGAGATCCAGGCCGACCCCACGTCCTACGCGCCCTACGTTGGCGGCATCACCCCGGCCCTGGAGATCATCATCGACGAGGCCCGCTCCGCCTCGCGCGATACCGGCGTCGATATCGGGGTGATCGTCGCGGCGTCACGCATGAAGCACCCGTTGGATGCGCGCACGCTCGCGCGCCTGGCCGCGTCGTTCGCTGGGGATGGCCCCGGCGAGGTCGTCGGATTTGGCCTGTCGAACGACGAGCGCGTGGGCTCCACGGCGTCGTTTGCTCCGGCGTTCCGCATCGCGCGCCGCGCCGGGCTCGTGGGCGTTCCGCACGGCGGTGAGCTCCTGGGCCCGTCCTCCGTGCGCGAGGTCGTGTCTACTTTGGCGCCCGCCCGCCTCGGGCACGGGGTGCGCACCAGCGAGGACCCGGATCTGCTGAAGGCCGTCGTGGATGCGGGCATCGCCCTGGAGGTGTGCCCGACGTCGAACGTGCACCTGGGCGTGTATACGGACTTCTCGCAGGTGCCGCTGCCGATTCTGTTGTCTGCCGGTGCTCGTATTGCGCTGGCTGCCGACGACCCGCTGCTGTTCCGTTCGCGCCTGGTCGCACAGTACGAGGTCGCGCGCGACGTGTTCGGGCTGTCCGACGAGGCCCTGGCAGACCTGGCGCGCTCCTCTATTGACGCGTCGCTGGCCTCACCGACGCGCAAGGCGGCCTGGAAGGCCGACATCGATGCCTGGCTCGCGGCGCCCGTGGCGTAGCGCTGTCGTAGGGCTCGCGGCGTAGCGCTGTCATGGGACTCATACGCCCAAATCGCATGCCAAATAGCTCTCAAGGCACGCAACATTCCACGCACCCGGACAATTTCGCATGCAATTCCCCCACGCTTCTTTCAAACATTGAAACCAAAACATTGATATTCTGCGGTTTTCGAGGGGTGCGACAGAACGCACTCCCGGGAATTGCATGCGAAATTTGGGGAGGCACAAGCCTTGGCGACCGATGGTTCGCATCCGGATAGGTTATGAACACGCGGATAGGTTACGAACACGCGGATAGGTTACGAAGATCCGGATAGGTTATTAACCTATCCGGATGCGAATAACCTATCCGGATCATGACAACCTATCCGCGTAACGGATCCGCGAGCGCAGGCTGCAGCACAGTTCTCCCACAATTTCGCATGCAATTCCCCCACGTCTCTTTCAAACATTGAAACCAGAACGTTGATATTCTGCGGTTTTCGACGCATACTTCAAGACACCCGACGGGGAATTGCATGCGAAATTTGTGGAGGTCCTTCTGTGGGATCTCCGGAAAGATGCCAACAACGGGCGCTGCACGCAACGACCGGGGGACCGTCTACCAGGCGACGCCGACCGTGACCCGCTACCGGATGATGCACCCGCTACCAGGCGATGCCGACCGTGACCGGCTCGGGCACCAGGGTCACCCCGAATGCCTCAAAGACCCGCTCGCGCACGGCGCGGGCCAGGGCCTCGATGTCGGCACCCGTCGCGCCGCCGCGGTTCGTCAGGGCCAGCACGTGCTTGGTGGACAGGGACGCGCGCGGCGGGTCCCCGGCCTCGGGCAGGTGGAAGCCCTTGGAGCAGCCCGCGTGATCGATGAGCCAGGCCGCGCTCGTCTTGACGAGGCCCTCCCCCGCGCTAAAGCGAGGCACGCCCTCGGGCAGGGAGGCGGCCACGGCCTCGGGCAGGATCGGGTTCGTGAAGAAGGAACCGGCGCTCCACGTGTCGTGATCCTCCGCGTCCAGGACCATGCCCTTGCCGCTGCGCAGATCCAGGACGGTGGAGCGGACCAGGGACGCGTCGGCGCGCTCCCCGGCCTCGACGCCGAGGCGGCGCGCCAGCTCGGCGTACATGACGGGGGCGCTCAGGGGCGAGCGCTCGAGGCGGAAGTCCACGGAGAGGACCACCCAGCGGCCGGTCGGCCCCCAGGGGCGGTCGCCCAGGCCGGGCTCGCCGACGCTGCGCTTGATCGCCGAGGAGCGGTAGGCGAAGCCGAGGTCAGAGGGCAGCAGGCGCACAACGATGCCCGTCAGACGGTCGTAGGCCTCGACGCTCTCGATGGTCTCGGAAACCTCGTGGCCGTAGGCACCCACGTTCTGCACCGGGGAGGCGCCGACCGTCCCGGGGATGCCGGAGAGCGCCTCGAGGCCGCAGAGCCCCTCAGACAGTGTCCAGGAGACGAAAGCATCCCAGACCGTGCCCGCGCCGGCGCGCACGACGACAGATCCGGCGGGGTCCTCGTGGATGATCGAGGCGACCTCACCGAAGGGCTGCACGTCGACGACCGTGCCCTCGAAGGGGGCGTCGGAGGCCAGCAGGTTTGACCCTCCACCCACGACGAGGAGCGGGCCTCCGGCGGCGTCGGCCGCGGCGACAGCCTCGACGAGGGCATCAGTCGTAGAAACGCGCACGTACTCGGCGATGGGCCCGCCCACGCGCAGAGTCGTCAGATCAGCAAGGGTCGTCATGCCCCTAAGCCTAGTCGCCGAAGGCGAGGTCCGTGTGCTTCATCCCGCGGCGGTCGGGCACCTGCCCGGCGAGGACAATCGCGAGGAGGACCGGCAGAGCCACGAAGGCCAGCGCACGGTGGTAGCCGATATGGTCGGCGATGAGGCCGAGGAGCGGCGGGCCGATGAGGGCCGCGCCGTAGTTGACGGTCGACAGCACCGAGACGCGCGCGGGCGTCATCACGGGGTCGACGGAGAGTGCCGAAATGCCCAGGGGGAAGCCGAGGGCCGATCCGATGCCCCACAGGGCGATGCCCGCGACCGCGAACAGGTGGTGCGGCGCGAAGGCCACGAGCAGCAGGCCCACGACCGCGCCGGTAAAGGTGATGCGCAGCAGCATGGGAGAGCCCAGGCGGGCCTCGAGGCGCGGGGACGCGAAACGCACGATCGTCATCATGAGCAGGAAGAACGCGAAGGCCGCCGAGGCCGCCGCGGTCGAGTATCCGTAGCCGTCCACCATGGACAGGTTCAGCCAGTCGTTCGCCGCGCCCTCCATGAGGCCCGCGCTCATGACCATGAGGGCGATAAGCACGGTCTGCTTCTCGCGCCAGGCGATCCGGGTGAGGCCCTTCGCCTTGTTCGACGAGGCCTCTCCCCCGTCGCCCTTGTCCTGCGCGGGTGCGAGGGCTGCGACCTCGTCCTTCGTCAGGTAGAAGCCGACAGCAGTGCCGCAGGCGAGAAGCTCGAGCGCGGCCAGGCCGAAGAGGTGGGCGCCGAGGGGCAGCCCCATCTGGGCGGCGAGCGCGCCGAGGAGCGCGCCTCCCAGCATGCCGACCGCGTACATCGCCTGGATGATGGGCACGACGGTGCGACGCACGGCCGCCTGCACGAGACCCGCCTCGATGTTCATGGTCGCGCCCCACAGGCCGTTGCCGGCGGCCAGGAGCACGAGGCCGATGGTGGCCAGCGGGATCGACACGTTGAGCGCGCCGATGCCCGCGCAGACGATGCCGAGAGCCCAGATGAGCACGCCGATGCGGCCCGAGGCCCGCGCGCCGATCTTCGTCACGATCGGGCCGGATGTCGGCAGGGTCAGCAAGGAGCCGAGGGAGGCGATGAGCAGCATCGTGCCGATCGTCGCCGGTGTCAGCCCGAGGTCGTCGCGCACGTCGGGCAGGCGCGAGAGCCACGCGGATGTGCCGAAACCGAGGCACACGTAGACGATGCCGGTAGCGCGAAGGGCGGCGTGAGCGCGAGAGTACGGGACAGACATGCTGGGTAATATACGCGCATTCCCGGGAGAAAAACGCAGTGCGCGGGCGGGTGTTGATCACCCGCCCGCGCACTGTCCCAACAGCGAAAGGATCAGCCCTCCACGGCCGCCTTGAACCACGTCGTGATGGACGTGGGGTGCGTGATGGCGGTACCGACGATGACAGCGAAGGCGCCCGCCTCGATGGCGGCTGCGGCCTGCTCGGGCGTGTGGACGCGGCCCTCGCAGATCACGGGGACGTCCGGGAATGCGGCGACGACCTCGCGCAGCAGCTCCAGGTCGGGGCCGTCGGTCTTGACGCGGTCACCCGTGTAGCCGGCCAGGGTCGTGGAGACGATGTCCACGCCGGCGTCGACGGCGCGCTGGGCGTCCTCGAAGGAGCCGCAGTCAGCCATGACGAGGGTGCCGTCCTCGCGCAGGGCCGCAACGGTCTCCGCGAAGCTCAGGCCGTCGAGGCGCGGGCGGCCCGTCGCATCCAGGGCAACGATGTCAGAGCCGGCCATGACGCAGGCGCGGGCGTGGCGCAGCGAGGGGGTGATGTACACGCCCTCGTGGCCTTCCTTCCACAGGCCGATCACGGGCACGTCGACGCGTCCCTTGATCGCGGAAATGTCGGACAGGCCCTGGCAGCGGATGGCGGCGGCGCCACCGATCTCGGCGGCGCGGGCGATTTGCGCCATCGTCTCGGGGTGGCGCATGGGCTCGCCCGGGTACGCCTGGACGGAGACGATGAGCTTGCCCTTCAGGTTTGCGATAAGCGGGTGCATGGTGAACTCCTATGCGTGCAGGAAGAAGGAAACGGCTCCGAGCAGCGGCGCGTCGCCGCCCAGGGAACCAACGAGGATGGGGGTGTCGGCGACGGGCGTCATCGCGGAGGCCGCGAAGCCTTCGCGCAGGGCGTCCCACCAGATGTCCCCGGAGCGGGTCATGGACCCGGAGAGGATGACGACGGCCGGGTCCACGCAGTTGACCAACGAGGCCGTGGCCTCGCCGAGCGCGAACGCGGAGCGGGAGAAACAGGCGGCGGCCAGGGCGTTGCCGGATTCGGCAAGCTCCTGCAGGGCGCGCCCGCCGTCGACCTCGGGGTCGGACTCGCCGCGCAGCGAGTCGTACCAGGCCGTGATACCCGAGCCGGAGCAGAAGGACTCGATGTGTCCCTTGCGGCCACACGAGCACGTCATGTCGGGGGCGAAGTGGTGGTGGATGTGGCCCACGTGTCCGGCGATGCCGCGCGACCCGAAGGAGACCTGGCGGTCTTCGACGAGGGCGCCGCCGATTCCGGTGCCGACGGCGATCGACAGGACGGTGCGGTAGGGCTGACCGGCGCCAAGCGTGGCCTCGCCCAAGCCGTGCGCGTGCACGTCGTTGAGGACGCGCACCTTCAGGCCGGTTGCCTCCTGAAGCAAAGCGCCGAGAGGGGTTCCTCCCCAGCCGGGCATCGTGCCCGTCGCGGAGACGATGTCGCCGGTCGACGGGTCGACGACGCCGGCGCTGGCGACGGCAACACCCGCGACCTGCGGGTGAGAAGCGACCAGGGACGAGGCGAGATCGCAAATGCGAGCCGCCACGTCCGCTCCGCCGCGCATCGCGTCGGTGGGGATCGATCCGCGCTCGGTGACCTCGTAGGTATCACCGGCCTCGACGATGCCCCACCCGACCTTGGTGCCACCGATGTCGAGGGCAAGGAGCGTAGTCATGAGGATCCTTACGAAAAGTCAGGGGTATAAGAAAATCGACGAGGCCGGGGCGCGCACCCGAAGGCGCGCAATATGCGAAACGGAACTGCCCCGGCCTCGTCGACGCATCAGGAGAGCAGGTCGACCGCGCGCAGCACGGACGCGACATGCTCCATGTTGTCACCCTCAAGGGCGGCGACGGGGCGCGGCATCTCGGGCGAATCGAAGACGCCGAGCAGGTACAGGGCGGCCTTGAAGGCGCCGACGCCCGCACCGAAGCCCTGCACGCCCTTCACCTGGACGATGCGCATGAGCTCCGCGAGGCGGTCCTGCTCGGTGCGCACGGCCTCCCAGTCGCGGCGCTCGTAGGCCTGCCACTGGCGCACGTAGCCCTCGGGGTCCACGTTGGCCAGGCCGGGAACGGAGCCGTCCGCGCCGGACATGTAGGCGCCGTCGACGACGACCTCGTGGCCGGTGAGCAGCTGCATCGGGTGGCCGGCGGCCTCGTTCGCCAGGCACAGCCAGCGGAACGCGACGTCGTCGCCGGAGGAGTCCTTGACACCGTCGATGACACCATCGCGGCCCAGGCGCATGAGCAGATCGGGCGACAGCTTCGTGTGCACGCACACGGGGATGTCGTAGGCCCACAGCTCGAGGCTGGTGTTCTCCTTGAGGATGCGGAAGTGGCGCTCGACCTCGGTCTCGCCGCCGAGGGCGTAGAACGGGGCGGTCGCGACGACGCCCGTGGCGCCGCCGATCTCTTCCACGGCCTTGATGTTCTCGATGACGCGCTCGGTCTCGGTGTCGATGACGCCGACCAGGAGCGGAATGCGGCCGTCGACGATACGCACGGCTTCTCGCTGGATCTGGGCGCGGCGCTCGGCGGTCGAGAAGGCGACCTCACCGGTGGAGCCGGACACGAACAGGCCGTCGAGGCCGGCCTCGATCAGGCGGTTGATGTGACGCTCGAGCGAGGGGACGTCAAGCTCGCCGTCCTTGAGCGGAATGGCCAGGGGCGGCACGACGCCGCGGATCTTCGAAGACATAATTACTTCTCTCCTTCGAGGTTGGGGTGCAGCAGCGAAGGCGCGGCGCCCAGAAGCTTGCGGGTGTATGGGTCCTCCGGGTCGGCGAGCAGCTGTGCGGCCGGCCCTTCTTCGACGACCTTGCCGCCGTTCATGACGGCGATCCGGTCAGACACGTAGCGCACGGTCTGAATGTCGTGCGAGATGAAGACCATCGCCAGGCCCAGTTCCTTCTTGAGGTCCGTGAGCAGGTTCAGGATCTGTGCTCGCACCGACACGTCGAGTGCGGAGGTGGGCTCGTCTGCGATGATCGCATCCGGGCCGATGGACAGGGCTCGGGCGATGGCCACGCGCTGGCGCTGGCCACCCGAGAGCTGTCCGGGAAGCGCGTCGAGTGCGCTCGAGGGCAGGCCTACGAGCGAGATCAGTTCGCGCACACGCTTGGCTCGCGAGGCCTCGTCGCCAATGCCGTGCACGCGCAGCGGGTCAGCGAGCTGATCCTGGACGTGCATGCGGGGGTTCAGGGCCGTCGCGGGGTCCTGGAAGACCACGGAGACGACGCGACCGATCTCCCGGCGGGCGGCGGCGCTGCGCTTCGTGACCTCCTTGCCATTGAAGAACACCTGGCCGGCGGACGGCATCTGCAGGCCGCACATGACGTTCGCGGTCGTGGACTTGCCACAGCCGGACTCGCCGACGATGCCGAGCGTCTGTCCGCGCTCGATGCGCATGTTGACGCCACGCACCGCGTGGACCTTGTTGGGCTTGAACAGGGAGCCGGTACGCGAGGTGAAGGTCACCTCGACGTTCTTCAGTTCGATGATCGGAGCTTCGGATGTGGCGATCATCGTCTCGGTTTCGACAATCAGAGTTTCGGGGCTCATCGCGCCTCCTCCTGACCTTCTTCGATGATGATGGTCTCGCTCGCCACGAGAACCTCGTCGCGGGGCGGCAGAGCCGCGTACACGTGCTCGGGACCGACCTCGGTGAGGACCGGGCGGATGTCCAGTCCGTAATCGGGGTGCGAGGACCGCGGTGCGAAACGGTCACCCACTGGGAAGTCGCGAGGCGAGGGCACCGTGCCGGGGACCTGGTGGAGGCGGCCGGAGCCGGACTCGATCGAGAGGACGGCGCCCAGCAGGCCGCGCGTGTACTCGTGGGTCGGGTGCGTGAGCAGTTCCTTGGTGGGGGCCTGCTCGATGACCTGGCCGGCGTACATGACGGTGATGTGGTGTGCCACCTCGGCGACGAGCGCCAGGTCGTGGGACACGAAGATCATGGCGAAGCCGAGCTTCTCGCGCAGCTCGTTGAGCAGTGCGATGACCTGCTTCTGGACGGTGACGTCCAGGGCGGTGGTCGGCTCGTCCGCGATGATGAGCTTCGGGTCGCGTGTCAGGGCCATGGCGATGAGAACACGCTGGCGCTGGCCGCCCGAGAGCTCGTGCGGGTAGGACTCGAGGGTGCGCTTGGGATCCAGGCCCACGAGCTCGAGGAGTTCCTCGGCACTGCGGGTGCCGCCGCGGCTGGTCAGCTGCTTCATCTGAGCCTTGATCAGCATGGCGGGGTTCAGCGACGACAGGGCGTCCTGATAGATCATCGCCATCTCGTGGCCGAGCAGCGCGCGGCGCTCCTCACCCGACTTCTCGAGCAGGTTCTCACCCTGGTAGAGGATTTCGCCCGTGATCTCAGCCTTGGGGTCGATGAGGCCCATGATGGTCAGGGCCGTGATCGACTTACCGCAGCCGGACTCGCCCACGAGGCCCATGGTCTCGCCGGGGCGGACCTTGAAGGAGACGTGGTCGACGACGTTGACGTTGCCGTGACGCTCGAACTTGATGCACAGGTCGTTGACCTCGAGCAGCGGGGTCTTCTCCAGGTGTGCCTCGAAGCGGTCGGTGCGCTTGCCTTCGACGGACGCGAGGTCGTCGAGGCGGGCCTGCAGGGACTCGGCCTGCTCGGCGTAGGCGCGACGCGGGTCGAGCAGGAGCTTGTCGGCCTCGCGGTCGGTGTCCTTGTCGACCTGAGCGACGGCCGCAGACGCGGGAGCCGCCACCATGGCGTCGGTGATGCCCTCAGACAGGATGTTGAGGCACAGGACCGTGATCATGATGAACAGGCCCGGGAAGAACGCGGTCCACCACTTGCCCAGCAGAACCGACAGGTTCGACGAGGCCTCGGACAGGACGTTGCCCCACGTGGCCACGGTGGTCGCCTGGAGGCCCGAACCGATGAAGGTCAGGGAGGCCTCGAGGATGATCGCGTCGGCGACGAGGACGGTCGCGAACACGAGCACCGGGGCGGCCGTGTTGCGCATGACGTGCTTGGTGAGGATCCAGGGGGCGCGGGCGCCGGAGACGATCACCGCGCGGACGTAGTCCTCACCGTAGGCGGCCATCACGTTCGCGCGAACGATGCGCGACAGCTGCGGGATGTACACGAATGCAATCGAGCAGATGATGACGACGACCAGGCCGAAGGTGTTGCCGGACTTGGACAGCGTGCGCCCGAAGACCAGGACCGAAACGGCCGCCATGGCGATACCGGGCACCGCCATCACGATGTCCATGACGCGCATGATCGCTTCGGAGAAGGACTTGCGCACGACCGCTGCAATCGAGCCGATGATCGCGCCGAAGAAGAGGGCGATCAGGGTCGAGCACAGACCGATCATCAGCGAGAAACGTCCGCCGTACAGGACGCGAGCGAAGATGTCACGGCCGACGTGGTCGGTTCCGAACAGGTGCTCGCCGGACGGGGCACTCCACTTGTCGAAGATGTCATCGGGACCGTAGGGAGAAACGTAGGGCGCCAGGATCGAGACGAGGACGATGAGGGCAAGGATGCCCATCGCGATCTTCGATCCGGTGGACATCGCACCGATACGCGAGAAACGTGCGCCCTTCGCGGTGACCTTGCCGAGCTTTTCTTTCTGATTCATGCCTCACACCGACCTAATACGCGGATTGATGAGCAGGTAGAGCATGTCAACGATGATGTTGACGACGATGAACGCGATCGCGACGACGAGCGCGCCACCCTGCACCAGGGTGACCCAGTTTTCCTGGATGCCCTTGAGCAGGACCGCCTTACCCATTCCATCGATGGAGAAGATAATTTCGATGACGACCGCGCCACCCATCAGGTAGCCGATGCGCAGGCCGAGGACGGTCACGGGCGTGATGAGCGCGTTACGCAGCACGTTGCGGGCCACGACGATGTTCTTCGGGATACCGGCGCCAACCGCGGTGCGGACGTAGTCGCGATCCAGTTCCTCAACCATTGAGGTACGCACGACTCGCGTCATCTGACCAATGACGGGAACTGCCAGGGCGATAGCCGGAAGGAGCATCCGCAGGAACCAGCCGCTCGGATCTTCGCTGAACGCAGGCAGCGGGCCGGAGACCGGAAGCTTCTGAACAAATCCCAGGACCAGCAGCGCTGCCAGCCAGAAGGACGGGGTGCCGATGCCGATGACCGAGAACACGCGGATGACCTGGTCGGGCCAGCGGTCGCGGTACAGAGCGGCGAGAACACCGAGGGGGAAAGCGATGATGACGGCGAAGAACAGGCCGAGGAAGGTGAGCTGCAGGGTAATCGGAAGAGCCTGAGCAACCAGATCGGTCACGTGGTTGGACGTGCCAACGCCGTAGGTGCCGAGGTCACCGTGGAGCATGTTCCACAGGTAGTGACCGTACTGAACGAAGAAGGGGTCGTTGAGACCGTGCTGCACACGGTACTCTTCGAGAGCTTCGGGGGTCGCGGTCTCACCCAGTGCCGAGTAGGCGGGGTCAATCGGAGACAGCGACATGATGAAGAAGACGAGGAAGGACACGCCGACCACCATGATCGGCAGAGCCACCAAACGTCGTCCGATGAGTCGCAGAAGGTTATTCACTGCTAGACCTCCATTTTCAACGGATTTTGGCAATAAGAAAGGAGGGGTGGCGCCCGACTGTGGCGTCTGCCTCAGGGCGGGGCTCCACCCCTCCTCTCTTGTGGTCCCTCGAGGGGAC
This sequence comes from Actinomyces sp. ICM39, assembly GCF_000282935.1. Lineage (NCBI taxonomy): Bacteria > Bacillati > Actinomycetota > Actinomycetes > Actinomycetales > Actinomycetaceae > Actinomyces > Actinomyces sp. ICM39. The sequence continues at coordinate 4,790 of NZ_ALCB01000010.1, read as the reverse complement.
TTACTTAGCGCTCACACCCAGCAGCTGCAGGCCGGTGGAGGAGATCGCCTGGAATCCTTCCACCTTCTGGGGGTTGGAGCCGGTGATCATGTTGCGGAACACGAGCGGGAAGATCACGGTCTTCTCGGCGAGCAGATCCTGAGCCTCGCCCCACTTGGCCTTGGCGGCGTCACCGTCGAGCTGAACGGCCTCGTCCATGATGGACTGCAGCTTGTTGAAGGACTCGGGGTCCGAGGCCTGCCAGCCGTCACGCTTCTTGGTCCAGACGTTGTCACCGTTCCACCAGGAGATGATGATGCCGGGGTCGGTGCCGAAGACCGAGGGGTCGCCGGGGGCCAGGACGATGTCGTAGGTGGGGTTGTCAACGTCGGTGACGTTGGCGTAGAGGTCAGACGAAGCCATCTGCGTGTGGTTGACCTTCAGGCCCAGGGCCTCCAGGTCGGACTTGATCTGGGGAACCAGGGAGAGGACCCACGGGTGGTCCGTCGACACCAGGTTGACCTCGAGGCCGGAGACGCCAGCGTCGCTCAGGAGCTTGGCGGCGGCATCCTTGTCGTAGGACAGATCGGTCGAAGGCTTCTTGTAGGCGGGGTTCGCCTCGGGCAGGAAGGAGGTCGCCTCAACGGCCTGACCCTCAAGCGCGGAGCTGATCAGCTTCTGCTTGTCGACAGCCTTGAGGATCGCGCGGCGAACCTCGGGCTTGTCGAAGGGAGCCTTCTGCGTGTTGAACATCAGGAAGGGGTTGCCGTAGCCGGGCTTGGACTCAACGTTCCACCCAGCGCCCTTGAGCTGATCCTGCGCGGAGGCGGGAACGGCTTCCATGACGTCAATCGTGCCACCGATGGCGGCGGCGAGGCGGGCGGAGTCATCCTTGAGGGACTGCCACTTGAGGGTGGCAACCTTCGCGGGCTCGTTGCCGGTGTAGTTCTCGTTCGGAACAGCGGTGATCTCGGTCGCCGTGATGTTCTCGTACTTGTAGGGGCCGGTACCGATCGGCTTCGCCTTGAGCGAGTCTTCGTCCATCGACGCGGGGACAACGCGGACGTTGACGAAGCGCTCCTTCAGGTTGGCGAAGGGGTGCTTCAGCTTGATCGTGATGGTGTTGTCGTCCTTGGCTTCGACGGAATCGACGAAGGTGAAGAACTGACGGTAGATCGACTTCTCGGAGGTCGCGCGCTCGTAGGAGGCCACGAAGTCGGCGGCGGTCACGGGGGTGCCGTCGGAGAACTTCGCGCCGTCGCGCAGCTTCACCTCGTACTCGGTGTCGGAGATCTTCTCCGGGTCACCGGCGGCCAGCGCGGGGCTGACGGAGTAGTCGGCCATGTTGAAACGGTACAGGCCCTCAAGGACCTGCCAGTTCGCACCCATGCCGAGAGCCGAGGTGGTGATTGGGCCGTAATCGGTGGTCTCGTAGGCGACACCGGCGGTGATCATACCCTTCGGTCCTTCGGAAGCCTTCGAGCCGCCGTCGGTCGACGTGGTGCTGGTGGACGATCCGCCGCCGCACGCGGTCAGGATCATGGCGGCAGCTGCGGTCAGTGCAGCGCCAGTTGCGAAGTGTTTGCGCATTCGCATGTTCTCGCTCCTCATCTTCGAGAATTGGGACGTGCGGTTCTGTTGTTCCGCTCGCTATACTTATTCTATGTTGTCTGACAAATTAATGCAAGCGATATCACCCCCATCGCCCTCAGGAACCAATCAGAACCGATCCGTACCGACATCGATTGACTCGAGATCCTCGGTAACGATGGATGCGATCAAGTCCTACATTTTGCGACATGGATTACATCCTGGTGACCGCCTCCCCACAGAATCGGCACTATGCGCCGACCTTGGCGTTTCACGCTCCTCTGTGAGAGAAGCATTACGTCGCCTCCAGGCTCTCGACATCGTGACGGTCCGTCAAGGCTCGGGTTCCTACGTGGGAGAAATGTCCATGCAGCCGCTCGTCGAGACGCTCGTTTTGCGCGCCGCCCTCGACGAGATCAACGGTGCGCAGTCTCTGCACGCGATCATCGATACGCGCCGCGCCCTCGACCTCGGGATCGCGGTTCCGCTCACCCGCGCCATGAAGGGAACCACGAACCCGCACCTGTGGGAGCTCGTCGAGGCGATGACCGAATACGCGCACTCGGGTTCGACCTACCTGGAGCCGGACATCGCGTTCCACTCCGGCCTGCTGGCCTACATCAACAACGAGCTCATGCAGCAGCTCGTGGGCGCCATGTGGCTCGTCCACCAGAGTGTCACTCCCCAGCTAGCCGCAGCGTCACGCCAGGAGATGGAAGACACGGCCGAGGCCCACGCGGCCATCCTGCGGGCGTGTGAAGCCGGAGACGTCGAGGCATACACCGCGGCAGTCGACGCACACTACGCCCCACTCCTCGCGATCATCGAAGGTCGCTAGAGCACACAGAAAAACCCGGAGCGTTGTGGGGGCACACGCACCGGGTTTTCTGTATCCACTTAGCGACGCATCGCAGCCTCCCACAGGCCGCGGTCGCGCTCGAAGACCACCACGGCCTCGTCCCCAGCGGACATGAAATCGCTGTAGCCAAAGACTCCATCCCCGAAGGAAGCGACGGCCTGGGAGACAACTGGCCCCTCCCACGGCGCGCTCACACGGAGAATCTCGCCACCGGCCCGCGCGTCGCGCCGACCGGGATGCACGAACAGATCGCCGACCATACGCGCATTGCAGCCCGGGTCATCGAGCTCCCATAGGCACCCACCCTCCCAGCTGTGCCCATCTCCCCACGCAAGGTAGCGCGCACCGGAGCCGCGCCCTTCAAAGCCCTGGATCCGGCAGTTCGCGACGAGGCGACCGTCCCACACACCGAGCGTCGTCTCGTCGAGGAGCGCGCCCCCATCCCCCACGAGAGGATCCGCCGCGCCGACAAGTCGGCCTGCGCGCGCATAGACGACGCGCACGTGCGTCGCATCCCCCACACGCACGACGTAGGGCAGCGCGACTGCACCGTCAACCGAGACGGTACCTCCAGACGTCGCAAACAGCGCATCGGCACCCGTGAGCTCGTACAGCTCGTCGGTTACGTCCGCATACGCAAGATCTTCGGGACCACTCCCCCACGCCCACCAGGCGCGCAGGCGCTCGCCATCAGCACGAGAATCCATGTATCCGACGCGCCCATCCGTCGACGCAAACGCCAGATGCAGAAGCCCGTCACCATCCACGCCGACGCACGCGTCCGAGGAGACGGGCGGGCCGCCGGCCGGAAGCGGGTGCGGCTCACTCCACTGCCCCGCCCCCTCGCGCACCATCCACAGGATGCGGTTCGGATTCGGCAGATCCGAGGCCATCGTCAGCCCGTTAAAGTCAGATCCCGTGCCCGAGGCCGGGGCCGGCCGCTCGTCAAAAAACAACACCATGCGCTCGTCCACGAGCGTCACGAGGCCGGGGATGCGCACCTCGCCCGCCCCCTTCGGGGCGACGATACAGCGGAAATCAACGGAGTCAGTCATGTGCCCAGGATAACAAAGGCAGACGCGCGCAGATACAAAGAACCCCGAGGAACTGGTGTTCCTCGGGGCTTTGAGACGGAAGCCGTCAGCGGGTCTCGCGGTGCGCCGTCGACTTGTGGCAGCGCGGGCAGTACTTCGCCAGCTCGAGACGATCCGGCGTGTTACGACGGTTCTTCTTGGTGATGTAGTTGCGCTCCTTGCACTCCGAGCAGGCCAGAGTGATCTTGGGGCGAACGTCCTGGGACTTGCTTGCCACGGTTGTTTCCCTCGCTTAGTTTCGTCGCTCACGCGACCTGTCGGATCAAAGAATTGGTAGCGGGGGCGGGGCTCGAACCCGCGACCTCACGATTATGAGTCGTGCGCTCTGACCAGCTGAGCTACCCCGCCGCCGGAAGCGGATAAATCCGCGACCGGAGCCCCGAAAGGGAATCGAACCCTTGACCTTCTCCTTACCATGGAGACGCTCTGCCTACTGAGCTATCGGGGCAACGCCGGAAAGCCTATCTCATCTCCGAGCGCCGAAGCAATCCCGGAGCCTGAGAATGACATCACAGGCGTTACTCACTGAAACCAGCGAGTGGTGGCAGGTGAGGGATTCGAACCCCCGAAGCACGAAGCGTCTGATTTACAGTCAGATCCATTTGGCCGCTTTGGTAACCTGCCATGCGCCGCTCTCGCGGTGCCGTGAAAGAATAGCATTAAAATGGTTCCGAGCGCCAATCGGAACGACGATTGGCTAAATTCCAACGAAAGGTGCATCCATGGCAGACTCCTCCTTCGACGTTGTCTCCAAGCTCGACCGCCAGGAGGTCGACAACGCTGTCAACCAGACCGCCAAGGAGATCGCCAACCGCTACGACTTCCGCGGTGTCGACGCCGCCATTTCCCTCAGCGGCGACACGATCGCAATGGAAGCGAATTCCGCCTCCCGCGTCATGGCAATCCTCGACGTGCTGCAGTCCAAGCTGATTCGCCGCGGCCTGTCCCTCAAGGTCCTCGACTACAAGGACCGCGAGCCCAAGGCCTCGGGCAAGCTGTTCAAGCTCGCATGCCCGCTCAAGGAAGGCATCCCTCAGGACACCGCGAAGAAGATTTCGAAGCTCATCCGCGAGGAAGGCCCCAAGGGCGTCAAGGCGCAGATCCAGGGTGACGAACTTCGCGTTTCTTCGAAGTCCCGCGACGACCTGCAGGCCGTCATCGCCCTCCTCAAAGGCCCCAAGGGCGAGGAGCTGGACGTCGCACTCCAGTTCGTGAACTACCGCTGACCACAGCGATACTGCGGGGCGGGTGGCCGGTTGTCTCCGGCC
>NZ_ALCB01000009.1:0-16087 GCF_000282935.1 Actinomyces sp. ICM39 | reverse complement strand
TCCGTAGGGGGTGTGGCGCCACACGTGTTCATCCACCCCGATGACGCGCACGCCATCGAACCGAGTTGGATCATTGATCAGTACACGCTGGCCTTCACCCAGGACAGCAGTATTGGCGGTATTCCAGGACACTCCTAGGGCCTGGGAGATACGCGCCACCGTCAAACGATGAACGACCAGCCCAGTGAGCGCCCAGCGCACCGCCGACCGCGAGAACTTGGCGCGCGGATCGGCCGCTTGGCTCATATCTTGGCGCCACACATGAGCACACTCCTGGCACCGGTAGCGGCGCACGCTCACATGCAAGATCGTGGGGTGCCACCCGTAAGGCTCGTGCGCCAAGCGCCTGATCACCGTGTCACGCGACTCGCCCTGGCACCCGCAGCGTCGACACCACCGGTTCTCACCAGCAATCCGGCAAGCCAACACTGCATGGTCTGGCAACATGCGCTGGCCCGTCACTTCCAGGCCCAGGTCATCCAGGCGCGTGAACGCGCTCAGGTCAGGGCAATCAAGTTAGTATTGGCCATGTCGAAATCTTTCAGATGGACGGTGTAGCAATCTCCATCATCGGAAGACCTCGACCCCTACCCGGCCACGACACGCCCAACGCCGCCCACAACACCTACACCCTCAAATGCGAAGAGCCATTTTAAGACCTACTTTGGATTATTTTTATTCAAAAACTTTTCTAGTATACGTTTATTCATCTAATCAATTAGATATCAATAGTTTCTCCAATAGATAAAACCGTATAGTTTGCGTCTTCGACTTCTTTATTTGTCGTATTGTAATGACTATAGTCTTCAATATGAATTGGATAAATATTTTTAGGTTGAAGTAGATCATTCATTTGGTTTAGCATTTTCAAATCCATTGTAAATGGTCCACCAAATGAATCAGATTTTACAGCACCTAAATTAGCAAAAATGGCATCTATATTTTTGGGAACACTTTTTATTAAATTTGAATAGAAAATAGTATCACCCGTAAAATAAATCACTTTAGTTTCTGATGAACTTGCAATTGATATTTGATAACCATTAACTTTACCAACTATTTTTTGCATAATGAAATTACTGGCATGATAGGCTGGTAAGGCCTTGATAGTAATAAGATAGTCACCGACAGCAAACTGCTTTTCTTTGCCCCATTTTAAAACAAAGTTATTTAAGCCAGATAACCCATTTAAGGTTTTCTTATTAGGAGAAATTACAGTTTTACCCTTTAAATAATTTCTTCCTACATCATCTAAATGATCATGATGACCATGAGTTATTAGCCATACATCAACTCTATTAAGAAGAGACTTATCATTATTGACATCAGTTTGTTTCTCGGACACAAATCCTTTAAACTGAACTAAAGCTCCTTTGGGAGATAAATCAGGATCAATTCCTATATAAAATTTATTATCAACAGAAAGGACTCCACATGCAACTCCGCAATAAGTAAACGAAATAGACATAATACCTCTTTTATTTTTTTATATAACGATATTTGTTCAATTTATAAGTTGAAACAAAATTAATTATCAGCTTAATCCACATTAAGAAAACAACAGCTACTACCATTGATAAAAAGTTCAAATTCACAACAAGACTAGTATACCACAAATATGCACCAGCTCTGGACAAACCACAAGAAAACCACCTCGAGGGTGGTTTGTTCTTTAGATATAACCATTTTCCATTATGCTCTCTTTGGAAGGCCTCCATAGCCTTGAACTGCTCAAGTTCTTTTTCATTGTCAGGTTGCTTTCCGAGATATTTATATTGGAAAAAAGAGGTTCTAGCACTTGGTCCAAAGTCGCTTTCGAACCAAGGTGCATAGTCGAAGTCCACTGATAGCTTGTTATTCTCATCCAAATGAATCAACCCCGCTGACCAATCGCTCAATTCATTATCTATGAAGACTTTTTTTAATTCCTGAACCTTTTCAAATAATTTATCATACTCCTCAAAAAATTCCAACTTAGAAACACCAAAATCTCGAGGTATATAAAAGAAATAATGGTACTCTCCATTGTATTTAAAGAAAAAGTCAACTCCCCCACTTAAGGTTCTGTCTACTTCAAAATTGATATAAAGATCATCCCACTCAACTGGAATCATATCATTCACTTTATATACAATCTCTGTCATTTTCTCATCAATTTGTTTTTCCATTTTATCCTCCGATTTAGTCTCGCACTGATATTTATTGATAACAACACTATATATCCCGTATAGCATAATCATTAGGTATTATAGGTTTTCAAACCAAATGTGAGTTAATCGTTTTTGCCCCACTTTTGCCCCATTTTGAAATAATTATATTAAATATCACTTCAAGTATCTTCCGAAAATCACTTATATTTCAATATTTTTAATTTCTTTCAAGATGAAAAAGCCTCCCAAATTCATGCAGGGGGCATGAAGTTACTATCAGATACCCTCTGTGCTGCATTCAAGCCAAGCCCAACCAACACGGAAATAACAATGAGCGCCAGGCCGACCTTCGCGCACGTCGCAGCCCAGCTTTTTTCTTCTGCGGGCGCGGTGCACCGCCTCGCAGCTGAGGATCCTGACTCTCTTCGGTCGAGATGCGGGTGCCGCTCTGCTCAGAGTCGCCCTCAACGCCTGTCACTGCCTCGTTGCCACTCATATCAGCCCTTTCGCTGCCCGCCAGGGTAGGCTCAGAACCACCACCATAGCGCAGCCGCAGCGGGGGCCAGCACAGCGACCATCAGGGCCGCGACGCGCGGGAAGCTACGCGTCCCCATGGACAGTGGGCATCGGGTAGAGGCCGACAGGGAGAAGATTTCTTCATCGAGAGCCGCTCGCATCTGTGGGCGCACGGCGGGCGGGTATGAGGGCGGCGCGGGGCGCCGGCGACGCGTGGCTGGCCTGGTAACCTGCGCTCCTCGCGCAGCCCCACCGACCCCCTCCGCGTGCGAGTACTGGGAAGGCGAGCGGTACACGATGTCTCCATCGACTATTGCGGTGTGAATGGCGCAATCCTAGCACCCATGAGGCGTGCATCACATGCATTTGATTTCTTTCATTTCAAACAATTTGATCGGAGCCGCAAACCAACAAACGGCTTGCACCCCCTTACAAAATGAGCTGCCTATCACGCTATGCGTTAGGCTGGTCATGTTCGTTCACAGCATCGAACGACCCTACGTTGAGGAGAGAATCATGAGTCTGGAAGATCTGGCCAAGAAGGCTGAAGAAGGCTTCGAGAAGGTCGTTGACGCGGCCAAGGAGAAGGCTGAAGAAGCCAAGGACAAGCTCGCCGAGCTCGCTGGCGACGCCAAGGACAAGGCAGAAGACGCCAAGGACAAGGCAGCGGAGGCCGCCGAAGACGCCAAGGACAAGGCAGCGGAGGCCGCCGAAGACGCCAAGGACAAGGCAGCGGAGATCGCCGAAGACGCCAAGGACAAGGTCGAGGACGTCAAGGACGAGCTCGAGAAGTGAGTCACCAGAAGGGGGGCGAACCGAGAGGTTCGCCCCCCTTCTCCATACACTCACGCCCCGACGGTTTTACATTCCCCCGTAGCTCGGACCCACGCGACTAGCGACGAGCGCTCTACTCCCGCCCCTCGCGCACGCCCGCGAGGATGCGGCGGCGCAGCGGGACGGTCGCCTCGGAGGCGACGACGATGAGAATGACGCCCACAAGCGCCGAGGCAAGCGCAATGAGGACACCCTTTCCCGCACCCGCCGCGAGCATCGGAGACATGAACACCATGCCGAGCAGCATCGAGCCAACGATCATGACGAACGCGGGAATCGCGACCTCGAGGCGACGGCTGCGGTCCATAAAGCCGCGCGGGGACCCCATGTAGGACAGGGCTCGTACCTGGTCGGCGGAGTCGAGGACGCGGATCGCCTGGTTGACCGCGGTCGACACGGCGCCCAAGGCGAGGGTGATCGCGAAGGTCAGCAGCATGCCTCTGTTGATGTCGCCGATGACGATAAGCGCGACCTCATCGGCCCTGTCCCCGCTCATCGAGATCGAATCACTCGCCGGATACATGATGCCCACGAGGAACCCAACGAGGGCAACCGCCCCGAAGGAGCGCCACACAGCGCGAGGGTCGTCGGCCATGCGACGCCCGGCCACCATCATCTGGGGGCTGCGCGAGGCCCTAGCCATGATGCGGCCCATGAGGCTGATCGACCAGACGCCCACCAGGTTGACGATCAGGAAGATCGCGCCCATGAAGCCCAAGAACACGGCCATGCCGATAGCAGTTCCCAGGTTCATCGCGAGGGTGCCGACGCTCAGCCACACCACGAGGAGAACCAGGCCGAGGACGGGGCCGACCGCGCTCACGCGGCCCGCCTGAGTGCGGCGTGCGACACCCAGGGGTGTGATCGCGACCTTGCGCATGGCCAGCCACGAGGACAGGGCGGCCAGGACGATCATGGCGAGCCCCTCGACGAGGAGGGCCACTACCCCCACCCACATCTCGCTGACCCCCATCGGGCGTCCCTGGAAAGACAGCGCACCCCACGCGGGCAGCGTCACGGCGTACAGGATCGAGCCGACGACGACGCCGACAACCGCAAACACGCAGGTTTCGAGGATGCAGGCAAGCTTCGTCTTGCCCGGCGCGAGGCCGACGAGGCGCAGGACCGCGAGGTCGCGCTCACGCCGACTCATGCCCAAGCGCGCGGCCGCTGCCCCCATCGAGATGATGGGGACGACGAGCAGGGTAGCCGCAAAGTACGCGAGGATCACGTAGAAGGACGCCATCCCGTCGAGGCTTGAGGGGTCGTCGGCCGTGGCGGACGCAGCGGCGACGGCAGCCCTCGCCCCAAAGGCCATGACGCCGCCCGTGACCGCGAGCAGGAACGCGTGCGGCAGGGCAAAGGCCGCGACCGTGAGGACGGACGTCGCCCGGTCACGCGACCGCAGGAGCGCCCCGGCGGCGGTGCGTACCGCGCTCATCAGGCCACCCCCTGGCTGGGGGTTCCACTGCCTCGGGCCTCGAGGGAGATGCGGCCGTCGCGCACGTGGATCGTGTGCGGCAGGCGCGCGGCGACGGCGGGATCGTGGGTGACGAGGACGAGGGATGCCCCTGTGGAGGTGCAGGCGCTCGTCAGCAGGGACATGACCTCACCGCCGGTGGCCTGGTCGAGGGCCCCCGTGGGTTCATCCGCGAAGATTACCGAGGGATTGGTGGCGAGCGCGCGGCCGATCGCGACGCGCTGGGCCTGGCCGCCCGAGAGCTGGCCGGGGCGGTAGGGGCCGGCGCCGTCGAGCCCGAGGTTCGTCAGGATCTCGCGTGCGCGAGCGATGGCCTGCGATTTCGACGTTCCCGCGAGCATGAGGGGCATCGCGATGTTCTCTTCCGTGGGCAGCTCGGGCAGGAGCTGGCCGTCCTGGAACACGAAGCCGAAGCGGCGCAGGCGCAGGTTGGAGAGCACGCGCTCCGACATGCTCGTCATCTCTTCACCATCGAGCGTGATCGACCCGGAGCTGGGGCGCAGGACGCCCGCCAGGCAGTGCAAGAGCGTCGTCTTACCGGAACCCGAGGGGCCCATGATCGCCACCTGCGTGCCCTGCGGGAGGGTCAGGTCAACGCCCGCCAGGGCGTGAACAGGCGTGTGCCCGCGCATGTATGTCTTCGTGAGTGCTCGGGTCACCAGGCCCGCCGTGTCGTGTGTCATGTTTGAACGATAGACCCGCAGCCCCGCGCGATTCTATGAGGGTCTGCCCTGGTCGCCCCCTGGCTCATCCCGGACATCAACGCTGCAGTTGCTACGTTTGACGCATGAACCGCGCCCTGGATCCCCTCGCCGCCCAGCTGCTGCTACGCGCCTATGCGCGTGCCACGAACATGCTCATCGCGGGGCGTTCCTTCGCGACGGACGACCCGACGCTGGCCACCCTGCTGCGCGCGTTCGGCGCCCACGTGCGCCCGATTGCCGAGGCCGAGGGAACCCCGGCCTCGCCCCCGGTCGTCTTCGCGCTCGAGGAGGACGCGGCCCCCACACCCGGAGCGATCACGGTCCTGGCGCCCGGAGGCACTTTCCGCGCCGTCATCGCCCCCGACGGGCGCACCATCACGGGCCCCGGCGACGAGGGGCGCATCGAGTGGGCGCGCACCCACATGCCGGTCACCGAGGCGGCGGCACGCGCCCTGGCGCCCCTGGTGGCGGGCCGAAGCGTGGGGCTATCCCTCGTCCTGGAGCCAAAAACGGCGGCACTGGCTCTCATGCTCTCCGAGGCGGGAGCACGCGTGAGCGTCTTCGGCTGGGCGTCCGAGACCCGCGAGGATGTCGCTGCCCGCCTGCGCGAGGCCGGCATCCCCGTCTTCGCGGACTCGAGCGCCTCCCGCGAGCGCGAGTGGGAGCTCGCGCGCGAGTTTTTGGCCCAGCGCAGCGAATTCCTGCTGGATGACGGCTCCCACCTGATCCGCCTGGCACACGATACGGAACGCTGCCCGGGCGTCCTGGACGCGCTGGTCGGCGCGGCGGAGGAGACCACCTCGGGGCTGCGCCCCCTGCGTTCTTTCGATCTGCGCATTCCGGTCCTGGCCTCGAACGATGCGCGTTCGAAGACCCTGTTCGACAACGCCTACGGGACGGGTCAGTCGTGCTGGACGACGATCCTCGACCTGATCGACCCACGCGGCGTCGGTGCGCCCGTGGCGGGGATGAGCGTCGTCGTCATCGGCTACGGCGACGTGGGTCGCGGCTGCGCGCGCTTCGGCGCGGCGCTCGGCGCACGCGTGACCGTTGTGGAGCTGGACCCCGTGCGCGCCCTGCAGGCGTCGATGGATGGGTTCGGCGTGGCCTCGCTGGAGCAGGCCGCTCCGAGCGCCGGCATGTTGATCTCCGCGACGGGCGAGCGGGCGACGATCCCGCTGAGCGCGCTGGAGGCGGCACCCGAGGGTGCGATCGTCACGGTCGCCGGCGGCGTCGACGGCGAGGTGTCCATCGACGAGGCCGTGGCCGCCTCCTGGGTCATGGCCGAGTCGGGCGACCCACACGTGCAGACCCTGACCAGCCCATCCGGCAAGACGCTGCGCGTCCTCGAGCGCGGGGAGGGCATCAACTACACGGCGGGCGAGGGAAACCCCATCGAGATCATGGACATGAGCTTCGGCGTGCAGCTGGCCTCCCTGCGCGAGCTCCTCACCCACGAAGGCGAGCTGGCTCCCGGCCTGCACGACCTGCCGCGCGAGGCCGACGACGCCGTGGCCGCGGCGGCGCTGGCCGCCCTGTCCCTGTCATAGTCGCAGCTCACCTCCACCGGCGGGCGGGTGCGCCCGCCCCACTTCTACACTGTTAGCAGCGTCCCCCACTGAAAGGCCCCCCATGAGCGACGTGGTCGTCTGGTCCGCCGGCATGGTCATCCCGATCACCGCCCCCTCGATCCTCGACGGCGCTGTCGCCGTGCGCGACGGGCGCATCGAGCACGTGGGAGCGCGCGACTGGGTCATCGAAACGCTCACGCAGCGCGGCCTTTCCTTCACCGAACGCCACTTTGACGGCGTGCTGCTCCCCGGCCTCGTCAATGCGCACACGCACCTGCAGTACACGGGCATGGCGTCCGTGGGCGCCGGGCAGTACCGCGGTTTTGACGACTGGGCACGCGCCTTCGACGAGGTCTACGACGCGGGCGGCCTGGACTGGGGAGGCGACGCGGCCGCGGGCGCGCGCCTGCTCCTGGAGTGCGGCACGACCGCCGCCGCCGACGTGGTGACGGACGCCGCCGCGGCCTCGGCCCTGCACGATGCGGGCCTGCACGGCGTCGCCTACTGGGAGGTCATGAGCTGGTCGAACGACGAGTGGCGTGCCCGCGGTGAACGCGAGGTCTCCGCATCCCTCGACGCGATGCCGACCCCTCCGGCCGTGGGTATCTCCCCGCACGCCCCCTACTCCCTCGACGCTGAGCCGCTGCTGGATCTGCCGGACATGGCCAGGCGTCGCGGCATGCGCATCCACATCCACCTGGGTGAGTCCCACTCCGAGGCCGAATGGTCCGAAACGCGCACGACCGCCCTGGCCGACCTGTGGAAGAGCGAGCACTCCTCGTCGTTCACGGCGATGCGCTCGCGCGGCGGCGGCTTCTCCTCGACGCAGTTCGTCGATCAGCTGGGCGTCCTCGGACCCGACTGCCACGTCGCCCACGGCGTGTACATGCGCGCCGACGACCGCAGGCGACTGCGCGCCCGCCAGACGGCCGTGGCGCTGTGCCCGCGCTCGAACCGTGTGATCGGCCTGGACGCGCCGCCCGTCGGCGCCTACCTCGCCGAGGGCAACATGATCGCGGTGGGCACGGACTCCCTGTCCTCCTCCCCGTCCCTCGACCTGCTCGAGGACGTCGCCCTCCTCTTCGACCTGGCGCGATCCCAAGGCTACGAGGACCAGGACCTGGCGCGCCGCCTCCTGCAGGCCGCGACCCTGGGCGGCGCCACAGCGATGGGCCTGGCGACCGGCCCCGACCGCCTCGGTCAGCTCCAGTCGGGCGCGGTCGCCGACATGTGCATCGTCGACGTACCCGTGACCTCGATCGTGGAGACCATCGACACCGTCGCCCGCCACGGCGCCGGTCGCGTCGTCGAAACCATCGTGTCCGGGCGCGTGCGCTACTCGGCCTCGCACTGACCCTGTCGTTTCTCTTTCGCTCAGCCTCCCTTTCCCTTCATTTGGAGCTTCGCATGACCGACGTGTCCCCGCTGATTGACGCCATGGGCCTCGCGCCCCACCCCGAGGGCGGCCACTACCGCCGCACCTGGACCGCGCCCGCTCAGGTGGACACGCCGCGCGGGAGCCGCCACAGCGCCTCCGCGATCATCTTCCTCCTCGACCGAGACGAGGAGGCCCGCTGGCACCTCGTCCACTCCGACGAACTGTGGATCTGGTCGGGGCCCGGCGCCCTCGAGGTGCACCTGGGAGGCAGCGGCAACGCGCCCGAGGTCGACCCGCGCATCGTCACCCTGGGCTCTCCGGCGGGAACGCAGGCCTCCGATGCGAGCAACCCCGTGCAGATCCTCGTGCCCGCCGGCACCTGGCAGCGCACCTTCGCCCGCGGCGACTACGCGCTGGCCACCTGCGTCGTCTCCCCCGAGTTCACCTTCGACGACTGGAAGCTCGCCGAGGGGGCCTAAGCCCGACGGCACACTGTCCCACGCCTCGAACGCACAGGGAACGATCGCATCACGGGAGGCCTTGAACGCGCGAGCACCCCGGTTCGGGCATAGGGTGAGACCATCCGCTCGACCAATACGGGCGGCTCGTTCCAAGGAGGAAACATGGGTCTGGAAGATCTGAAGAAGCAGGCTGAAGAGGGTCTCGAGAAGGCTAAGGAAACCTTCGGCGAGGAGAACGTCGAGAAGGCCGTCGAGGCTGCCAAGGACAAGGCGACCGAGGTCGTCTCCGATCTGAAGGACAAGTTCCAGAAGTGATCTGACGGGAGGGCCGGGCCGGCATGGCCCGGCCCTTTCGCATACCCACGCGGCACTGTGTCCCATCCCCCACCCCCGCGAAACCCCAACGATTCCAACGTTTCCCCAGCCCAGGCCTCGTTCCATTGTTTCGTGCATCGAAATGACGCCAGCGCATTGTGCGGCGCGCCTATACGCTCATCGAGTCAGACCCGCCCACAAGGCGGAATCCCCCACGTCACCGGGAGGCCCCATGCGCCGCTCTGTCCGTTCCCTCGCTGCCGTTGCCGCCATCGCGGCCCTCGGCCTGGCCGCCTGCACGGGCGGCACGAGCTCCTCTTCTTCCGCCGACGCCGAGCAGACCTACGGCCCCGGCGCCCTGCCGACCGTGACGGAAGGCAAGCTCACCGTCGCCACCTCCGATCCCGCCTACTCGCCGTGGATCCTGGACAACGACCCGGCCTCGGGCGAAGGCTACGAGTCCGCCGTCATCTACGCCCTGGCCGAGGAACTCGGCTACACCGCCGACAACGTCCAGTGGGTGCGCGCCACCTTCGACGCGTCGATCACCCCCGGCGCCAAGGACTGGGACCTGAACATTCAGCAGTTCTCCATCACCGACGAGCGTAAGAACGCCGTCGACTTCACGTCCCCGTACTACACGACCACCTCGGCGATCATCACCAAGGCTGGCACCCCGGCCGCCAACGCGAAGTCCATCGCTGACCTCAAGGACGTCCTCATCGGCGTCCAGGCGGGCACCACCTCGCAGCAGTTCGCTTCCGATCACCTCGAGCCCGGACTCACCCAGAAGCTGCAGATGTTCAACTCCTCCGACGACACGGTCCTGGCCCTGCAGACGGGCCGCGTGGACGCGATCGTCGTCGACCTGCCGACCGCGTTCTACATGGTCTCCGCGCAGATCGATGACGGCGTCATCATCGGCCAGTTCGACGACACGACGGGCGGCGAGGAATACGGCATCGTCCTGCCCAAGGGCTCCAAGCTGACCCCCACGGTCTCCGCCGCCGTCGATCGTCTGGCCTCATCCGGCAAGCTCGCCGAGCTGCAGGAAAAGTGGCTGAACGAGGCACAGAACGTGCCCACCCTCAAGTGAGGCTCCCACACTCATGAGTGACTACTCAAGTGACGCGGCGGCCACGCTCACCGTTTCGGCGGTGGAGCGTGGCCGTCGCGCTTATCGGCGCAAGCAGACGGTCCGGTCGATTCTCATCTCCCTGGCTTCCACGATTGTGGTCGCGGGAGTCCTCATCACCGTGGTCGTCAACTCCGACGGGTGGGAGGCCACCCGCAACACCTTCTTCAACGGCAAGTACTTCGTCGAAGCCTTCCCCCAGGTGCTTTCCGGCCTGTGGCTGAACATCCGCATCCTGCTGATCTCGGTGCTGGGCGTCGCCGTCTTCGCGACTCTGCTGGCGGCCGCGCGCACGCTGGCCGGTCCCGTGTTTTTCCCGATCCGCTTCCTGGCGGCGGCGTACACGGATATTTTCCGAGGCGTCCCCTTCCTGGTCGTCCTCTACCTGATCGGCTTCGGCATCCCCGCGCTCAACCCGACGACGCGTATCCCGACCGCGTTCCTGGGCACGGTCGCGCTGATCCTCACGTACTCCTCGTACGTCGCCGAGGTGCTGCGCGCAGGCCTGGACTCCGTGCACCCCTCCCAGCGTTACGCGGCCCGCTCGCTGGGCCTGTCCCACGGGCAGACGCTGCGCATGATCATCGTGCCGCAGGCGATCCGCAAGGTCACGCCGGCCCTCATGAACGACTTCATTTCCATGCAGAAGGACGTCGGCCTGATCTCGGTCCTGGGCGCGGTCGACGCGATCCGTTCGGCGCAGATGGTCCAGGCCAAGACCTACAACATGACGTCCTACGTCGTCGCCGGCCTGCTGTTCATCATCTTGTCGTTCCCCTTCATTCGCCTGTCGGACTGGTACACGGCCCGACTGCGTAAGCGCGAGCAGATGGGAGGCACCGTCTGATGTCGGTCCCCACGAATTACGAGGCCTCCCCCACCTCGGACAACACCACCCCGGTTCTACGCGCCGTCGGCGTCGTCAAGCGCTTCGGCGACAACGTCGTCCTGCGCGGCCTGGACCTGGACGTCGCTGCGCACGAGGTCGTGGTCCTCTTGGGCGCGTCGGGCTCGGGTAAGTCGACGCTGCTGCGCTGCGCGAACCTGCTGGAGCGGGTCGACGACGGCCAGATCTTCCTGGCTGGCGAAGACATTACGGACCCGCGCGCGAACGCGGATCGGATCCGCGCGCGCATCGGCGTGGTGTTCCAGCACTACAACCTGTTCCCGCACATGTCGGTGCTGGACAACGTGACGCTGGCGGCCCGCAAGGTGCACGGCTGGGAGAAGGACCGCGCGCGCGAGCGCGGCATGGAGCTGTTGGACCGCATCGGCTTGAAGGACAAGGCGAAGGAGTACCCGGATCGCCTGTCGGGTGGCCAGCAGCAGCGCGTCGCCATCGCACGCGCGCTCGCCACGCACCCGGAGCTGCTCCTGCTGGACGAGATCACGGCGGCGCTGGACCCGGTGCTCGTCGGCGAGGTCCTCGACCTCGTGCGCGAGATCAAGGAGCAGGGCTCGACCATCCTCATGGCGACGCACGAGATCAGCTTCGCCCGCCAGGCGGCCGACCGCGTCGTGTTCCTGCGCGGCGGCCAGATTGTCGAGCAGGGCCCGCCCGAGCAGGTCATCGACAACCCGCGCGAGCAGGAAACCCGGGACTTCCTGGCACGCATCTTGCACTGAGGCGTGGAAAACCAGAAGGGGGTGGCCAACTGATCGTTGGCCACCCCCTTCTCATCCACTCGCAACGTGGTCCATTCCCGCAGGGATCCTTTCAGGGGAAAGAGCTAGCTCACTCGCACCGCAAATGCTAAGGTATCTATACGTACGGATAATGTCCGTACGAGCGAAAGAGGAATTGATATGAGCACTGCAAAGACACAGCGTCTGGAACTACGCCTCACCGAGGAACAGAACACTCTCATTCGCAGCGCAGCCACATACACATCTCGCAGCATCAGCGATTTCGTCCTCTCCGCAGCCACATTGGAGGCAGAGCGACGTCTCGCCGACCAGCGCTTCTTCATTCTGAACGACGAGGACCACGCCCGCTTCGAAGAAATCCTTGCGGCCTCGCCGACGGACGATCCCAAGCTGCGCAAACTCTTTGATCGCCCCTCGCCCTTCGGCACTCACATCGACCTGAACACACCAAGCACCTCCGAGAACTGATGTACGTATCAGTCCTGCAAGAGCCGCGGCCTCTCGAGCGGAGGGACAACCGGTCACACTTCCAATCGGGCAACACTGAGATCGACGATTGGTTCCACCGATTTGCGTGGCAGAACCACCGAGCCGGAAACGCGCGCGTCTTCGTCACAACGCAGGAACCGGAGACACTTGGTTTCTACGCCCTATCGATGGGGGCAGTGCAGCGCAGCACACTCCCAGATGCCCTCAAACCTGGCCAACGCCCGGAGCCATGCCCAGTTCTCCTCCTCGCGCGACTCGCCGTCGATCAGCGCGTGCAGGGACGAGGCATAGGCGCAGCTCTCCTCAAAGACGCACTCTTGCGAGCCTACAAGCTCAGCAATGAGGTGGGATTCGCTGCCCTCCTGGTCCACTGTGCCAACGACCAGGCGCGCGAGTTCTACCTCAGCCAGTGCTCGCAGTTTGTATCATGCCCCGGAGCTGACAATCACCTGATGCTACCGCTGCGGGCACTGCGCGAATTTATAAACACTCTCTAACACCCAGCGGCCACAACACAACGCACAGGGCCCAGGATCCGCAGATCCTGGGCCCGAAGCGTTGTCAGTATGGAATCAGTTGGCGCCCGGCGTGATAACGACGGTGATCTCGGTGCTAATGCCGTCCGGATCGGTCAGGGTCACAGTGACCGGGTCGTCTTCCTCGCCCAGCGCACGCAGCGGGTGCAGGGTGACGATGTTCTTCTCGGACTTGCCGACCTCGAGGGCGGTCGGATCAGAAACATCGATCGTCCACTTGGCGGCCTTGTCGGAGTCGGCCAGCTTGATCTTCAGGTCGCGCTTCTCGGGGACCTTGATGCCGCTGTCGTCGATCTGAGCGATGGGACGCTCGACCGTCTTGACGTCCTTCGGGGTCACGTAGGAGTGAGCAGAATCGGAATCGGTGGCGCAGCCGGTCAGGGCGGTCACGCCCAGGCCGAGAGCCAGCACTGCAGTAAGGATGGAACGCTTGTTCATAAACACAATACTAAGCATCCATCCTCACAGATATGCATCACAAGGCCCATTTTGGGACGATGTCACAGCATCTTGCGTCACATGGACCAGACCAGCGCCCCCGATTCCACGTCCGCCCAGTACGAGCTGGCAAACTCCGCCCACTGCTGCGGGAACTGCAGCTGCGGGCTGTGCGTGCCCCCTCGGATGATGCTCTCGCGGGCACCCAGGTCGGCGGCCTCCTCGGCGTACCACGAGGGCGGCCAGATCTCATCCTGGTCCCCGTACAGCACGTGCACGGGCACGCCCGTGGCCGCGAGCGCCGGGGTGTCGGGGCGCAGCTGGGAGAGGATGCGGGCGATACCCACCAGGTTTTCCGAGGCCGTATCCAGCGCGCGGATACGTTGAAATTCCGCCCATCCGACGCCGGGTTCCTCGAAGTTCATGTCCGGGAAGTAGGTGCGCAGCACCTGCTGGCGCGCGCCGGGACCCGTGGGCAGGGGGTCGAGGATCGGCAGGGTGTTCATCCAGTCGTAGACTGCGCGACCCGAACAGAACAGGGTGACGGAGGCGAAGAGGTCGGGGCGAGCGACGACGGCCGCGCGCGCGACGATACCGCCGAAAGAGTGGCCCACGAGGTGCACGCGACCCGTGGTCCCGGCCCAGGCCTCGGCGACGGCGATGAGGTCACCGACAAAGTCGCTCATCCCGTACGCGCCGAGGCCGGCGGGCGCGGCGGACCCGCCCTGGCCTCGTTGCGAGTAGGCGAGGACGTCCCATCCCGCCTCCCCGAGGAACGGCAGGACGGTCGAGTAGTCCTCCTTGGATCCCGTGTAGCCGGGGACGAGGAGCGCGCGGTTCTCCCCCGCGGCGCCCGGGGTCGACACCGCTGAGATAGCAGGCGTGCCGTCGACGAGGGCGGGGGTGCTCGGGCCGGTCAGCAGGCCACTGAGCTCGCCGGCCGGGGAAGGGACGGCGACGGGGGTGACGTTTGCTGCCAGCGCAAAAGGACCGAAAGGCTCTATCTGTTTCACGCCCCCAATCGTAGAATGAACGCATGACAAACGAGACGATTGCGAGCCAGCTCGCCCACCGGACGATCCGCGCCTACAAGGACCAGCCCCTCACCGAGGAAGAGGTCACCACGCTGATGGACGTGGCTCGTCACACCGCCACGTCCTCGTTCCTGCAGTCCTGCACGGTCCTGCATATCACCGACCCGCAGGTGCGCGAGACGATCGGTGCTGCCTCCGGTCAGCCCTACGTGGGCGGCACGAAGGGCGACCTGTTCATCTTCGTCGCCGACCTGTACCGCAACAGTCGCATCCGCGCCGAGCAGGGCGTCTCCTCGGAGGCGCTGGGGTCGATCAACCTGTTCCTCACTGCGCTGGAGGACGCGCTCCTGGCCGCGCAGAACGTGGTCGTGGCCGCCGAGTCGATGGGCCTGGGCACCGTCTACCTCGGCTCCATCCTCGCCGATCCGCGCGCGATCGTGAAGGCGCTCGAGCTGCCGGAGCTGACCTTCCCGATCGTCGGCCTGCTCGTCGGCCACCCGGACCAGGAACCCGGCCAGAAGCCACGTATGCCTCTGTCCGTCATGACCGCGAAGAACACGTACCCGCGCGTCGAGTCCTACTCCGAGACGCTCGCCGACTACGACCGCGAGGTCACCGAGTACTACGACCTGCGCTCGGGCTCGCGCCTCGAGTCCTTCACCCACCTAGTCGCCACCAACATCGGCGTGGGCGGCGCGCACGTCTCCCCCATCATGGGGGTCCTCCACGAGCAGGGCCTGTGCCTGCGCTGACTCTCCGTCTTTGACGAGGCCGTGGCCTCCCCTCGCGTTCAACCGCCCGGGGCGCCACGGCCTCGTCGCATGCTGTGCTTGTCGCGCGCTTACAATGAGCGCATGGCTGAGCTTGGTTTTTCCACCTACGTGTTTATCGAGCGCATCGCCGCGAACGCGGCCGCGCTGCACCCCTTCCCGGAGCACAACGTTGCACTCGTTCGGGACGCGCTGGCGGACGCCGGCTTCGACATCACGCTCCTCGGCCCAGACGCGCCGGAGGTCGGCGAGGGCGTGTACTTCCAGCCCGAACCCTTCGGTGACGAGGTCATGGGCCTCCTCGCGGACGCCCTCACTCTGCGCGGCATCGGCGCCTACGCCTACGCGCTCGTGGATTCATCGCTGGGCGGGGACCTGGCGGACATCGCGCTGTTCACCCGCGTGGGCGACGTGTTCCCCCGTCACGGCCGCCACATCCTCATGACGCGCATGTACATTCAGCGCACCCCCACGGGCGCGGGCAACAAGGCCGTGACCTGGGCGTTCGGCTCCCCCGCCGACCTAGAGGAGGCGAACCGCCTGCTGTCGCAGAAGTTCGACACCGAGCCGGTGACCGACCCGCGCGGCATGGCCGCCATCGAGATCCGTCATCCCGAGTTCGCGGCGGG
>NZ_ALCB01000008.1:0-4066 GCF_000282935.1 Actinomyces sp. ICM39 | reverse complement strand
CTCGGAGTGGTCGATCTCGAGGCCCGCCCTGGCCCCGCCACCGCCCACGGGCGCCGCAGCCAGGCCCTCCGGTCCTTCCGGCGCCCTCCACGTCGGTGATGGCGGGGGTTTTGCAGCATTAGGAGCTTTGCCTCGGCGTGTCGTCGGCGTGTCGGGGTCCTAATGATGCAATTCCCCCCGTTTGGTGGTGGCGAGGCCGCGCTGTTTGGCGTGTGCCGACCAATTTCGCATGCAATTCCCCTGTGACTATTTCAGGATTTGAATTGGCATCGTTGGAATTGCAACGATTCCGAAGGTTGTTGAAAGTTCATGCAATCGAATTGCATGCGAAACTTCTGGTAGGTGTCTGCGCCTTCACTCATGGGTACTACAGCCAGTCCCCGCCGCCAGGCCCGCGGCCCACGGGCAGTGCGGTCAGGACCAACAACCCTGCAAGCACATAACACGGGAATTTCAACGGTCGCACCCCCGGGGTGGGGCGGCCGAGCACCCCCGAGGGTACCCCGGGTGGTCTCGGGGATGAATCAGGGGAAACCTCCGTAGCGGTGACCCACGCCGCAGGCGCACCATGGGTGCATGAACACGAACACGACAATCGCGCAGGCCCCCGTGGCCGACCGGGCCCCGGCCTCGTCCATCGTCCGACTCCAGGGCGTCTCCAAGATCTACGGAAGCGGCGACGCACAGGTACGCGCCCTCGACGACGTGAGCGTCGGCTTCGGCGCCGGCGAATTCACCGCCATCATGGGCCCCTCCGGCTCCGGCAAATCCACGATGATGCATATCCTCGCCGGCCTCGACGCCCCCACCTCCGGGCACGTCTTCGTCGAAGACACCGACATCACCGAGCTGAAAGACACCGCGCTGACGAAGCTGCGCCGAGACCGCATCGGCTTCGTTTTCCAGTCATTCAACCTGGTGCCCACCCTGGACGCCCGCGCCAACATCCTCCTGCCCATGCGCCTGGCCGGAGCCACCCCTGAGAAGGGATGGTTCGACCTCATCGTCAACTCCCTGGGCATCGCGGATCGACTGAGCCACCGCCCCTCCGAAATGTCCGGCGGCCAGCAGCAGCGCGTCGCCGTCGCCCGCGCCCTCATGAGCCGACCCGCCGTCATCGTCGCGGATGAGCCCACCGGCAACCTCGACTCGCACTCAACGACCGAGGTCATGGACCTGCTGCGCCGCGCCGTCGACGAACTCGGCCAGAGCGTCATCATGGTCACCCACGACACCTCCACCGCCGCCTACGCGGACCGCGTCCTCGTGTGCCGAGACGGCCGCATCGTCTCCGACCTGCGCGACGTCACCGCCGACTCCCTCACCGCGGCGCTGCGCTGAACGCGCCCGCCTACATCCCCAAGGCTCACCTCATGTCTGCAACACACTCACTCCTGCGCGCTAACCTGCGCTCCCACGGCCGCCGCTACATTTCCACAGGCCTGGCCGTCGCTATCTCCACGGCCTTTATCGTCATCACCCTCATCGTCATGACGGCGATGACCTCGGGCCTGACCTCCAGCGTCTACCAGCAGTACCGCGGCGGCACGATCGTCGTCTCCCAAGACAAGGACGCGCCCGAGGGCGCCATTGAGAGCGCCGAAAAAGCCCTGAGCGCAACCAGCGGCGTCACCGCGATCAAGCACATGGCACAGTGGCCCGCCGACGCCCAAACCGACGCGACGCGCGCCGGCCTCTACGTCTCGCCGCTGGCCCCCAAGCCTTTCGCGGACCTCGACCTGAGCGCCGGAACCACCCCGACCACCGACGACCAGATCACCATCCCCGAGCACACGGCCTTGACCCTCTCGCTGAAGGTAGGCGACACCGTCCGCGTGCGCGCCGGATTCACCGAGGGCGACTACCGCACCCTCACCATCGTCGGCACCACGCGCTCGAACACCATCAGCATGGGCGTGCCCGCCAGCTACGTGACCGACGGCGGATTCTCCGCGATCTTCGGAACGACCGCCTCCGGGCAGTTCATCGTCGCAACTTCCGGATCGGATACGGACAGCAACGCAAACCCTCCCAGCGCCACCCAGGACGAGTGGGTGGCGAGAGCAAACTCCGCGCTCAGCGGCATCTCGGGCGTGACCGTGACCAGCGTGCACGAGGCGATCACGAAGGACCTCGACCAGGCGCGCCTGGGAGCGTCCGTGACGATGGGAATCATGCTGATCTTCCCGGCGATCGCGGCGCTCGTGGCCTCTATCGTCGTCTCCTCGACCTTCCGAGTGGTGCTCACGCAGCGCACCCGCGAACTGGCGCTGCTGCGCACGCTGGGAGCGACCAGGCGACAGGTCCGCTCGCTCGTGACCCGCGAGGCCCTCGCGATCGGAGCGATCTCGTCCGCGATTGGCGTCGCGCTCGGCTGGCTGATTGGCGCGCTCGCGGAGGCGGGTACCGGCCTGGCCTCTAGCGTCGTCGCGGCGCTGGCGGGAGCCTCCGTCTGGCAGCTCGCGCTCACGTGGCTCGGTGCCACCCTGTTCACGACCCTGGTCGGCGTCTTCCCGGCCCGCGCCGCCTCCCGCGTCGCACCCGTCGCCGCCCTCGCCCCCGTGAACGAGGCCGGGGCCGCCGCCCGCAAGAAGCACACCGTCCGCTTCATCATCGGCGCGCTCATCGCGGTGGCCGGCTGCGGAGCTGTGGCCCTCGCGTGGCGCTCGGATAGCGGCGGCACGAAATTCCTCGGGGCTTTCGGCGGGTCGCTCCTGGCCCTCCTCGGCGCGCTGCTCGTCGCCTCGGTGCTGCTGCCCGCCCTCACCCGCGCGTTCGGCTCGGTCTTCCCGGGCACCCTGTCCGCCATGGCCCGCGAGAACACCATGCGCAACCCCGGCCGCACCTCCGCGACTGGCACCGCGATCATCATCGGTGTGACCCTCGTCGTCACCATCATCGTCGGCGCCGCCTCCGTGCGCACCACGCTCACCAACGCCGTGAACGACGCGCGCCCCTTCGACCTCATGGCAACCTCCACGAACGGAGCGCTCACCGACGACCAGCAGGCCGCCATCGCGGCCACCGACGGCGTCGCCGCCACCGTCGCCCAGTACGCCGCCCCCGGCACCCTGACGACCACGTCGGGCGCGCCCGCCTACGCTCCCGGAGAGGGAACCGGGTCGGAGGACGAGGCCCAGGCCTCGTCGGTCATGATCACCGGAGAACCCGACTACACGGGCGTCACCCACTCGACCGTCACCCAGCTGGGTGATAACCAGGTGCGCGTCGGCGACGAGGCCCTGGCCGGGCAGACGCTGCGCCTGTGCGCCGACACGTGCGTGGACCTGAGCGCCACCTACGACAAGAACGGCAGCGTCGGCGAGGCACAGGTCTCCGAGAAAACCCTGCGATCCATCGCGAGCTCGCTCGAGCGTCAGGCGATCATCATCAAGATGGCCGACGGGGCCGACGCCGAGACCGTGCAGAGCGCGCTGCTCAAGGACTCGCACCTGAGTGTCAACGGCTCCGCGCTGGAGCGCCAGATGTACACGAAGATCATCGACCGGCTCATGCTCGTCCTCGTCGGACTGCTCGGCGTGTCCGTCCTCGTGTCCCTGGTGGGCGTGGCCAACACGCTGTCGCTGTCGGTCGCCGAACGCACACGCGAGAACGGGCTGCTGCGGGCCCTCGGCCTGACGCGACGCCAGATGAAGAGCCTCCTCGCCCTCGAGGCGCTGTTCCTGTCGATGACCGGCGCGCTGATCGGCGTCGGCATGGGTGTCGCCTTCGGGTGGGTTGGCGTCATGAGCCTGCCGATTGATGGGGCCACTGCCGTGCTGAGCGTGCCGTGGCTGCAGCTGGTCGGCGTATGCGTCGTGGCCATCGTGTCCGCGCTGCTCGCCTCGTGGCTGCCCGGCCGCCGCGCCGCCAAGGTCAGCCCCTCGGAGGCGCTGGCGACGGAGTGATCGCTTGTTGACAGATGGGTGTTGACGGGTGGGGTGCCGTGGGTCTATCCCACTGCACCCCGCCCGTTGGCGTGTGGTGTTGCGTGGTGGTGCTGCGTGTGGTGCTTGTGCTCCCACGGGTGTTCCGGGCGCCGGAGGGCCCGGCCGCTGTGTGTGCC
>NZ_ALCB01000007.1:0-39854 GCF_000282935.1 Actinomyces sp. ICM39 | reverse complement strand
TTGTTGAGCCCGCTGTGGAAGTTGAGCCCGTGCAGTCTGACGTGTGGGGTGCTCCGCAGACCGAGCCCGTGCAGTCCGATGCGTGGGGCGCTCCGCAGGTTGAGGCTGTTGCTCCGGTGGTGGAGGAGGCTCAGCCGGTTGTTGAAGAGCCTGCTGCTGTTGTTGAGCCCGCTGTGGAAGCTGAGCCCGTGCAGTCTGACGTGTGGGGTGCTCCGCAGACTGAGCCTGTTCAGTCTGATGCGTGGGGTGCTCCGCAGGTTGAGGCTGTTGCTCCCGTCGTTGAGCCCGCTGTGGAAGCTGAGCCCGTGCAGTCCGACGCGTGGGGTGCTCCCCAGGTCGAGGCTGTTGCTCCCGTCGTTGAGCCCGAGCCTGTCGTTGAGCCCGAGCCTGTCGTTGAGCCCGAGCCTGTTGCGGACGAACCCCAGCAGAGCGTTGAAGAGGTCCAGCCCTTCGCTGGGGAGCCTCAGGTGACGCCCCTGACGGAAACGCCCGTGGCCTCGGCCCCCTCGATTTCGGACGAGGAACTTGAGCGTACGATCATTGATGGGACGCGCGAGCGTTCCATGGCCGAGATTGTCGCGGAAGAGAACGCTGCGGCGCAGGCCGCTGCCTACGGGCAGAACCCCGCCCAGGCGGCGGGCCAGCAGCAGGGCTACGGCCAGGCGCAGTATGGCGCGCAGCCGAGCCAGCAGTCCCAGTACGCCGCCCCGGGCGGCGCTCAGGGATATGCGCCGGCGGGTCAGCAGCCCTCGTACGCCGCTCAGAGCGGCCAGCAGGGCGCCTCGACGGGCCAGCAGTTTGAGGCTGCCGCCCAGCAGTTTGGCGCAGCCGCTAACACGGCGTTCAACCAGTTCCAGAGCGCCGTCGTTACCGAGACCGGCAAGGTGAAGGGCCGCTCCGTGCGCGCCACCTACGCGCTCATTGGCATGGCCGCTTCGTTCGTCCTGTCGATCGTCTCGATGGTCCTGCCCTTCGGGTCGCTCTACGGCGATTCCTTCACGATGTTCTCGGCGGGCGGCTACGCCTTCTTCCACATCTTCCTCATGCTGATTGCGGTTGGCCTGGGAGCTGCCTACTGGTTCACGAACCAAAAGTGGGCCTTCCTGTCCTCCGGTATCGTCGCGATCCTAACCGCCCTGATTGGTGTTCTCCAGGTGCTCGGTGTTCTCGCGAGGGCCTCGCTTGGTTTCGGCGGTATCCTCTTCCTGATCTTCTCGATCGGCCTCGGTGCTTCCGGTGTTGTCCTGCTCCTGGAACTCAAGAACGGCAAGGTTGCGCCGGTTGACAACCCGAGCGCTCTTGGTGGTGCTTTCACTGGTGCACCCATGAACCAGCCTGGCCAGCAGGCGCAGTATGGCGCTCAGCCTCAGCAGGGTTCCTTCCAGGCTCCCCAGGCCGCTCAGGGCCAGTCGCAGTATGGTGCTCAGGCACAGCAGGGTGGATATCCGGCTGCCCAGCAGCAGGGCGCCTTCCAGTCCCAGCAGGGGCAGTACGGCCAGCCGCAGTACGGCGCTCAGCCCCAGCAGGGCGGCTACCCGGGCGCTCAGCCCCAGCAGGGTGGTTTCCAGGCTCCCCAGGCCGCTCAGGGCCAGCAGCAGTACGGCCAGCAGCAGTACGGCCAGCCGCAGTATGGTCAGCAGCAGTACGGCCAGCCGCAGTATGGCCAGCAGGGCTACAACCAGGGGCAGCAGGGCGATAAGCCCTACAACCCCTTCGGGACGCGTTCGTGACGTGTTGAGATGACACAAGTGGAGGGCCCGCGGCACACGCCGCGGGCCCTCCCATCATGTCGAGATCGTTTACTCGTCGTCGTCTTCGTTGATGTCCACGCCTGCGACGCCGTCGAGGTCCGCGAGGGTCGTCACGAGCAGGGAACGCGAGAGATCCTGGCGCGTGGCTGCGGTGAAACGTGCCGTTGTCGCACGGCCGTTGGCCTCCGTGTGGGTTGATACAGCGGAGACCGTCCAGCCGAGGGCAGACACCTGGCTGAGTAGTGAGGACAGTACCCCGTGTCCGGGGGAGTAGTGGACCGTCAACGTGACCTTGTGTCCGTGCGCGCGCATCAAAATGAACTGGACGAGCGGGGTCAGCAGGGCGATGACGATGAAATGCAAAACGGTGCCGGCCACGGCGAGCCACCACAGGCCTGCGCCGCATGCCATGCCAATTGCGGCGGTCTCCCAGATCGTGGCCGCAGTCGTCAGGCCTCGGATCGCGCCGTGCCGGGTGAGGATGATGCCCGCGCCCAGGAAGCCAATGCCAGACACGATCTGCGAGGCGACGCGCGATGGGTCGTAGCGGGTGATGCCGTCGACGAGGATGTCAGAGAAGCCGTACTTGGAGATGAGCATCATCAAGCAGGCGGTGAGGCCGACGATGGCCTGGGTGCGGATGCCCGCGCTTTTGCCTCGGATCTGGCGTTCGAGACCGATGGACGCAGCGAGGACGAGGGCGAGGAGCATCCAACCGATGCTCATGAGGGATTGCGTCATAGGAACCTCCTGCGTGGCGTGGGTGGGTTTAGTGTAACCGCCCGGCGTGTGTGTGACTCGTTTGGTCGGGCGAGGCCGTGGCGGGGCGTGGGGTGTCAAGAGCGGAGGGACAGCTCCGGCCTCGTTAAAGAATGAGAAAAGAATCTACCAACGTCGACACAAGCGTTTGTGGGACTAAGATGGGACTCGACGATCGACAGATGAGGAACCGACTCATGGCTACCCCCACTCCCGACGACATCGCCAACGATGTGCAGGAGCGCTCCAACACCGCGCTCAAGCGCGGCCTGGCGTCGCGTCACATGCAGATGATCGCCATCGGCGGCGCTATCGGAACGGGCCTGTTCCTGGCCTCCGGTGCGACGGTCGCAAACGCCGGTCCGGGCGGCGCCCTCGTCGCTTACGCAGCGATCGGCCTGATGGTGCTGCTCCTCATGCAGTCGCTGGGTGAGATGAGCGCGCACCAGCCGGTCGCTGGCTCCTTCCAGACTTTCGCCACCAAGTTCATCTCCCCGTCCTTCGGTTTTGCCATGGGGTGGAACTATTGGTTCAACTGGGCGGTGACGGTGGCCGCGGACCTCGTGGCATCGGGACTCGTCATGGCGTATTGGTTTCCGTCCGTTCCCTCGTGGATTTGGGCGGTGGGCTTCCTCGTCATCGTCGTCGGGCTCAACGCGCTCTCGGCGAGAGTCTACGGCGAGGCCGAATTCTGGTTGGCGGCTATCAAGGTCGTCATCGTCATCGTCTTCGTCCTGTCGGGCGTCTTCATGATCGCCGGGGTCATGGGTGAAAACTCTCCGGGCCTGTCGAATTGGACGATTGGGGACGCGCCTTTCCACAACGGCTTCGTGGGCGTCATCGCAGTCTTCATGATCGCGGGCTTCTCTTTCCAGGGCACCGAACTGGTGGGCGTGGCCGCGGGCGAATCTGAGAACCCGCGCAGGGACGTGCCGCGTTCGATCCGCACGGTGTTCTGGCGCATCATGTTCTTCTATATCGGCGCTATCGCGGTCATCGGCACGCTGCTTCCGTACACGGATCCGAGCCTGCTGAGCGCGGCCGATGACTCGGCGAACAACATCGCGCAGTCGCCCTTCACGCTCGTGTTTGCGCGCATGGGCATCGGCGCGGCGGCCGCCGTCATGAATGCGGTCATCCTGACCTCGATCCTGTCCGCGGGTAACTCGGGCCTGTACGCGGCCTCGCGCATGCTGCACTCGATGGCTCTCAAGCGTCAGGCGCCCGCGATCTTCGCCCGCGTCACCAAGGGCGGCGTGCCCGCCTACGCGATGGCCGTGACGACGGTGACGGCGGCGTGTGGCTTCCTCACGCAGCTGGTCTTCAACGATGCCTACATCTGGCTGGTCAACATCGTCGGTATTTCCGGCATCATCATGTGGCTGGGCATCGCGGTCAGTCACATTCGTTTCCGCCGCGCCTACCTGCTACAGGGCTACCGCCTGGAGGACCTGCCGTATCGCTCGCCGTTCTTCCCGGCCGGCCCGATCATCGCTTTTGTCATGTGCCTGGTGGTCATGGCCGGACAGAACTATGAAGCCGTGCTGCATGGCCAGGTCTGGGAGGTTGCCTCCTCCTACATCGGCCTGCCGCTCTTCGGAGTCGTGTGGTGGGGCTATCACGTGGCGCGCAAGGATCGGGTGGTGCCGCTGGCTGAGATGGACGTGGCGCCCGTCGAGATCGAACCCGTCACGCACTGACATCGACGAGGCCGGGCGCAGTGGGCGGGCACGCCCGGGTGCGCCGCTTGTCACCCCTGGGTCTCGCCCGGCGTGGCGGTGCGTGAGCGGCGTGGCACTTCATAGGATGGGGCCATGATCAACACGCGACGCATTCTTGCCGTGACCTCCCTGTCGGCCCTCGTCCTGGGTATTGCTGCCTGCTCCCCGAAGGGCAACCAGCCCGAGGCGGGGTCCGCGGCCTCGTCCAATTCGTCGAGCGCCTCTTCACAGAGCGGCATGCCCGCCCAGAGCGGCGCCGGCCCCCAGAGTGGTGTGCCCGATGAGGGGAACCAGGCCCCCGAGGTGAACGTTGCCGACAATGATCAGCGTTGCGACCTGACGAACTTGCAGCCCTCCATCGACTCCCAGCAGGAGGCGGGCGGCACCACCTACGTGGACATCGGCTTCACGAACGAGGGGCCCTCGTGCTGGATTGACGGCTTCCCGCAGGTCATCTTCTCCGGCGGCGGCTCCGTCATCTCCACCGCCGTGCGCGATGGTGAGGACCCCGGCAACGTCTACACGATCGCTCAGGGAGGCCGCGTGGGCGTGACCCTGACGGCAGAGTCGACGGACGGCGTTGAAGGCTGCAACCCCGCCGATTCGGAGCTGGTCGACATCATGCCCGAGGCCGGCACCGGCGCGACGAGCCTGCAGCTGACCTTGCGCGTGTGCCAGGAGATGCCCTCGGTGTCGGTGAGCCCCTTCGAGCCGCGTTGATGATTCCGTAGACGCGACGCTGCCGGGTGCCCGTGAGGGTGCCCGGCAGTCTTTTGTACGAGCGCCGATGGAAGCGAATATGAGATTTGGGCGTGTGCTGATAGGCTGAACCAGCTGGAAGAAGTCGCGCACTCGCAGCGTCACACCGAGGCGATCGCGTCGGTGCGCGTGACCCCTTCTTCACCGGTCGACGCGTGACCTGTGCGCGCCGACTGCGCACACTGAGATCTTTAAGGAGACACTCTCATGGGTATGCGTTCCACGACGCAGTCGTTCCAGTTCAACGTGCCGTTCGATCAGCTGTTCCCGGCCGCAACCCAGGCCGTGCAGGCTGTCAAGAAGGCGACGCTGACGCGCTCCGACCCGAACGGGCGCGTGATTACTTTCGATACCCCGATGGGCATGATGTCCTGGGGCGAGAACATCATCGTTGGTTTTATTCCCAACGAGGAAGGTGTCGTGGCCGAGATCACCTGCACGACGAAGGGCATGCCGAACCTCATGCAGGACAGCCTCAACCGCAAGCAGATCGGTGCCTACATCGCTGCCCTGTCGAACCTGGTGCAGTCTCCCGCCGTCGAGGTCGCCCGTTCCTGACGACCCGCAAACGCCTGACTCGGCCCCGGCCTCGTGAAATGAACGAGGCCGGGGCCGAGTCTTGTGTGCAGCGCGCGGGCACTGCGTCCTCCCCAGCTGTGCCCGCGCCGGGGAGGATGGGCCGTTACTGCCCGGATGCTTCGGTGAGCGTCCAGCGCTGAGACTTGGAGGTGTCGGAGCACTGCGAGATGACCGCCTGCGTGGCGTCGCGCGTCGTGTCGCCTGGGATCGTCAGGCATAGGCCGGACGCGCGGTTTTCGAGCTGGCCGTTCTCGTTGAGATCCCACTTCTGGGATTCCAGAGCCGGGTAGCAGGTCCACATGTGCGCGACCGTGCCCTCCTTGGTGTAGCCGCCCAGGACGTCGACGCAGCGGTCGCCGATGCGTAGGTGCCCGTCCCCCTCGTAGATGACGGTCTGCGCGGCGCTGTTCCCGGCGCAGTTGCTGTTCGCCACGGGGGTGCCGTTGGATGCCTTCGGGTCCTGGGAGGTCAGGCACTGGCCGAGGCCGTTGCGCAGCTGGCCGACGATCGTTGCGGGCACGAGTCCCGCGTGGTCCGCGTCGGTTGCGGCGGCGTTGTCGGACGTGTTCACTGCCTGAGGTGCAGCAGCTGCGCGGTCCGCGTAGGTGGCGGGGGAGAAGACGACCATGTCCCACGAGGCCAGGCGGCCCACGTTGAACGTGATCGTCGTGCGGCCCTGCTCATCCGTGCCCGTCGTGAAGTCGAGGGGCGTCGCGCGGCCACCGTCAACGTCCGGGCTGACGGCGAAGATCGAACCGGGGATCGCCTCGCCGTCCTCCAGGTGGTAGGTGACGGACGTGTTGTCGAAGGCGAGGATCTGCTTGGCGGCATTACGCCAGTATTCGTCGTTGCCTTCGTTGTCGTTGGTACGCAGGTTGATCAGGTGCAGGGCCGTGCCCGCGTTGGACGTCATCGTGTTCGCCCAGATCGTGTTCGCGGCCCCGTCCGTCGAAGTCGGCAGGCCCACGCCGTTCGTCGAAACCTCGACCTGGCGTTCCTTGCGCGTCAGGTTGTCGCCGAAGAGTAGGTTCTCGTAGGCGGTGGAGATGTTGTAGTAGTTCTTCATCCACGCCTGGAGGTCTGGGGACAGTCCTCGGCCGGATTCAGCGAAGAACTGATCGTCCAGCATGCGCCCATAGTCGCCGAGCTCCAGGTGGTGCGCGCCGTTCGCCGCGAACATCGCGTCGGCGAGCTTAACGGAATCTGCGTTGAACTCCCGGAATGTAATGCAGTCTATGTTGACGGGCGCGTACTTCTCGTACTTGTCGATCGGGAAGGAAATCGTGTGGGTGCCCGGGGTGAGCTCCACGTTGATGCTGATGTCCTCGCGCCAGTCAGAGTCGCTCTGCGTCTTGCTGAAGGTGACGTACTTCAGGAGCTTCTGCTGCCCCTTCTTGCCCATGTCGATCATCACCTGGTGGCTGGCGCCATCTGCCTGCGGGCTCGAGTAACGCGGCGAGAAGGTGAAGGTGCCTCCCTGTCCTGCGTCAACGGTGAAGGTGACGGCGTCGCCGTCCTTGGCAATACCCGACGCGTAGGAGCCGCCAGATGCGGAAGCGTCGCCCGACACGATGGTGACGTCGCCGCTCACGCGCGCCTGGTCGGACTCGGCCTCGATACGCACGCCGTTGTCGGCAGCGATTTCGGGATGCTTGTACTTGTTGGCTGCCGCGTCCCAGTAGCGGGTGGTCGGATCGTAGTCGTTCGCGTAGGCGGCCACGATCAGCGGCTGTTTCGCGCCCGAGCCACGCACACCCTGCAGATAGCTGGCGACCTGTGCGTTCGTCTCGTTGTTGTCCCACAGCTCGGTGTACAGGTACGTGGACGAACCGTTAATGAGCTTGTCGTTGCCAGCGCCATCGGGCAGGTTGATGCCCACCGCGCCCTTCGTCTTCTCGGCCGTCTCGTTAACGAGCGATGACAGGCCTTCGGTCAGGTCGATCTTGTTGCCGGAAGCATCCTTCTTGTGGGTCTGACCGAGCGTGTCAATGTGCGTGCCGGTGAAGTTGAACGTCTTCTTCTGGTCCACGTATTGGCCGGTGATGTAGTCGCGCCAGCCCTTGTTGTTGACGTTCATCATCGTCATGTGGTTCTGGGGCTTGGGCGTGTTGGGGGGCACCTGGACCCACCACTGGCTGCCAAAGTCGCGTTGCCAGTAGGAGCCGTTGTTCTCGCGCAGGATCCAGTCTTCTTTGATGGCGTTCGTGTCGTAGCCGTCGTTGGCTGCGTACGCCATGGAGTAGGCCAGCGAGGCGGCGCCGACGTTGTCCGCGGTGGTCACGTAGGTGTTGATGGTCGCAGCGGAGGCGTAGGTGTCTCGGTACCACAGCGGCCACTCGTTTTTGAGGTCGCCTTTGGCGACGGGCTGCTCGTGGCGGTACTGCCAGTCGTAGTACTGGAAGGCGTTGAGGTGGTAGTCCTGGCTGAGCTTCGTGACGTAGTCGGACGGGGCGTGGAAGAGGTAGGGCTCGTAGGTGGCGTTGTCCGCCAAGCCATCGGGGGCAGCGGGCTTGAAGTGGGAGAGGTAGCCCATGCGTGGGAAGCGCGTCCAGTTGGTGGAGGCGTCGATGGCGGTTTCCGCGTGTGTGCCGTCCCCGCCGGTCGCGGTGACGAGGTACCCCTGGTTGTTCTCGCTCGGCGTCGTGTAGGTCCAGGTGGCCTTGCCGTTTGTTACGGTGGCGTCGCCCGAGTTGATTTCGACGCCGAGGTGGCTGACGGAGAAGTGGACGGTTCCCCCGGTCGAGGCCTCGGCCGTGATCGTCGCCTGCTTATCCGGTTCGTGTGTGGACTTGTCCGTGTAGGCGCGGGTGACGTGCGCCGTGCCCGTGGCGGTGGCCGGTGTGCTGCTCGGCAGGGGCAGAGCGGTGGCGACGACCGCGGTGCCCAGCACGATGGCGGCGGGGATGGTCAGGGGATGTCGTGTCTCCATGACGTGTGTGTCCTCGAAATCGTTGACGGGACTGCCCGGTGGGGGAGTCATGCGCGTGAAAATGCGCCCATTCAACGGTAAAGCGATTTTTCAGTAAATTAACCGACAATATGGTCATGCTGAGTGAAAATGTCCCGCAGTGCGGACAAGTAAAATCGTGGGTCGGTTGAATTTCTGTGTATTTGCCGGGTGTTGTGCGCCCGTGAGCTGGTGTAATGGCTGTTATGTGAGGATGGGGTCTGTCGTTGTTTTATGAAAGTGTCTAACAGGGGCGCAGTGGGGAGTATCCTGAAAAGTTGGGTTTTGCGAGTCCGTTTCGCTCGCTCTGTTCTCATTGACGAGGCCGGGGCCGGAGTGGGTGGAAATCGGGTGTGTTATCGGCCCTTAGCAGGTCGCTTATGCAGTAAGCTAGGCCACATGAATCGCCCGCGTGCAGTGGCGAGCGAATGTCGAGCAAGGGATCAGCGAGGAGTGTCGTAGCTCCTCGCCCAGAAAAGAGGGCATAGTGGCGGCAGTGATCGAGCGAGCCGAGCTGCATAAGACGATCTGGCGTATCGCCAACGACCTGCGCGGCAGCGTGGACGGGTGGGACTTCAAGAGCTACGTCCTGGGCTTCCTGTTCTACCGCTTCATCTCGGAGAATCTGACGGACTACGTGAACGCCTCTGAGCGCGAGGCAATTATCGCCGAAGGGGGAACCCCTGTAGAGGCCGCAGCCTTCGATTACGCGACCCTCAGCAACGAGGACGCGGAAGCCGCGCGTGAAGGCATCGTCAAGGAAAAGGGCTTCTTTATTCGTCCCTCTGACTTGTTTGGGAACGTGCGCGCCCAGGCTGCCGGTGACGAGAACCTGAACGAGACCCTCTCCTATGCCTTCCGCTTCATTGAAAACTCGGCGCGGGGCAGCGGCTCCGAGTCTGACCTGCGCGGCCTCTTCGACGACGTGGACGTGAACTCCACGAAGCTCGGGAACACCGTCGCCCAGCGTAACGCGAAGCTCGTCAAGATCATGGATGCTGTCGGAGATCTGCCCCTGGAACACGGTGCTGCGCAGATCGATGCCTTCGGTGATGCCTACGAGTACCTGATGACCATGTATGCCTCGAGTGCGGGCAAGTCGGGCGGTGAGTTCTACACGCCCCAGGAGGTCGCCGAAGTCCTCGCGACCCTCGCCCTGGATGGGCGCTCCGATGTGACGCGCGTGTACGACCCGTGCGCTGGCTCGGGGTCCCTGCTCCTGAAGTTCGCGAAGCTTCTCGGACCGTCGAGCAGCCGTCAGTATTTCGGCCAGGAGATCAACCTGACGACGTACAACCTGTGCCGCATCAACATGTTCCTGCACGACGTCAACTTCTCGAACTTCGACATCGCGCTGGGGGATACTCTGACGGAACCGGCCCACTGGGACGATCAGCCTTTCGATGCGATCGTCTCGAACCCTCCGTATTCGACCAAGTGGGTGGGCAAGGACGACATCGCTCTCATTAATGATCCGCGCTTCGCGCCGCCGGGCGTTCTGGCCCCCAAATCTAAGGCTGACCTGGCCTTCACCATGCACATGCTGCACTGGCTGGCCGAGGATGGGACGGCCGCTATCGTCGAGTTCCCGGGTGTCCTGTACCGCGGTGCCGCCGAGGGGAAGATCCGCAAATACCTGGTGGAGAACAACTTCGTGCACGCGGTCATCCAGCTGCCGCCGGACCTGTTCTTTGGGACCACGATCGCGACCTGCATCATCGTGCTCAAGAAGGCGCGCGCCGACCACAGTGTTCTCTTCGTGGATGCCTCCGCCGAGTGCGTGCGCGAGGGGAACAAGAACCGCCTGACGGCGGAGAACCAGCAGCGGATCCTCTCCCTGGTGTCGCAGCGTCAGGCGGTGGATCACGTGGCCGCCCTGGTGTCGATCGACGACATTAAGGACAATGACTGGAACCTGTCGGTGTCCTCCTATGTCGAGCCCGAGGATACGCGCGAGCAGGTGGACATCGTCGAGCTGAACACTCGGATCGCCGGCATCGTGGAGCGTCAGCGTGAGCTGCGCGCCTCCATCGACGCGATCGTCGCAGAACTGGAGGCCGACCGATGAGCCGCCTCGCCGAGCTGATCGAGGAGCTGTGCCCGGATGGGGTGGAGTACAAGCCTATTGGTTCCTTCGCGCAGTGCGTGGCAGGTGCGACTCCGAATTCGAAAGATCCTTCGCTCTGGGATGGCAATATCCC
Organism: Actinomyces sp. ICM39; assembly: GCF_000282935.1. Lineage (NCBI taxonomy): Bacteria > Bacillati > Actinomycetota > Actinomycetes > Actinomycetales > Actinomycetaceae > Actinomyces > Actinomyces sp. ICM39. The sequence goes on along the minus strand of NZ_ALCB01000007.1, from coordinate 29,137 downwards.
ATGGATGAGTTCCGGTGAAGTTAATAAGAGAATTATTCGCTCAACGGATCGCTGTATCACACAGCGCGGTTTTGATTCTTGTAGTACGAAAATGATTCCAGCCGGTGCAGTCGTTGTTGCGCTCGCCGGGCAAGGGAAGACTCGTGGGACGGTTGCGCGAACGCGAATCGAGTTATGTACGAACCAATCCCTTTGTGCTATTATTTCTGATGCGAATGTTGATTCTGATTTTCTATTTCACTATTTGGTGAGTCAGTATAATAACCTCCGGGCCGTATCCTCTGGGGATGGTACTCGTGGTGGTCTCAATCTGAAAATGATTAGAGAATACAGAGTTCCTGTTCCTCCGGTGGAAATTCAGCGTGAGATCGTGAGAATATTGGATCAGTTCACGACGCTGGAAGCGGAGCTGGAAGCGGAGCTGGAAGTAAGACGGGCCCAGTATGAGCACTACCGCACCCACTTGCTCTCCTATGAATCCCTGGCTGCCCGTGGTCAAGTGAGGTGGTGTGCGCTTGGAGATGTTGTTCGTATCTGTAATGGGAGAGACTATAAGACTTTATCCGCTGGTGATGTTCCAGTTTATGGGTCGGGTGGAGTGATGACCTATGTTTCTGATTATCTATCGGTTGGTCCAACTGTCTTAATTCCGCGAAAAGGGTCACTTGACAACATTTACTTTGTGGAAGGGCAATTTTGGACGGTTGATACTATCTTCTACACGGAAATCGGCGATGCCCTGCATCCAAAGTTCTTCTTTCATTACATGAAACAAATGAAACTATCTCGGATGAATGAGGCTGCGGGAGTTCCAAGTATGACTCAAAGGAAACTGAGTAGCATACGCATACCTATTCCTTCCTATGAAGAACAGCGGCGAATTGCCGACTTGCTGGACCGCTTCGACGCCCTCGTGAACGATATTTCGTCGGGCCTGCCCGCCGAGATCGCTGCTCGCCGTGCCCAGTACGAGCACTACAGGGATCGTCTGCTGTCCTTCCCCGAGAAAGCTGCCTCCGGGGACGATGCATCATAGAAACGTGTTCCCCTCGCGCGTGCGCGAGGGGAACACGAGGGCGTGACTTCAGCTTGCCGTCCACGAGTGGACTATTACGAGGCCCTGTTTTGTCGGGTTTCGCGGTCGTCGTCTGCAGGAGAACTGCTTCGTACCCGTTTCAGCCCTTGCCCTGCGATTATCCTAGTGGGCATAGCGGCGCCAGAGCAACGGGGCAGCATTAGGCAATTAAGCAAGGACAGGATGTTCCTGGTAGTAGCTGCGCATTGCTTCCTGCGTGATAACTGCATTCGAGGGATCGGATGGTGCCAGTCCCTCGCGTGCATTCAGCCAGGGCGATTCAAGGTGCGTCCGTTCGCTCAGCTCGGCACCTGTCATGTCGCCCAGTGCAGAACACACGCTATCGATGAGAGCGCGTTCAGCATCGGTGAGAGCAGACGAGTCGCCGGACACCAGTTCGCCCGGACGAATCAGGAACATTCCGCGATGCAGTGCATAGAGCTCGGGGGCAACGGGGCCACCGCGCCACGCCTCAAAGTCCTCAGGGAAGAGGGAGGACCCGTACTGAGCGAGGTGCTGAGCTTGAGAATAGAAGGCAAGCTTCTGGAGCTTCATCGTCGTCACAGTGCCAGTACGCTCCAGGATGTAGGTCGCAACGTCGATGATTGTCTGTGCCATGTTCGCTCCCTCCCCTTGATCGCCTCTGGGTCACTATACTCCGAATATGGCTGAAAAACAGCAGGACCGTGTCAGTCGCAAGGCAGCAACCAAAGCTGGTGTGCTCCTGAGTGCTAGCGATGAACTTGACGCTGTATCACTGGCCACCGCTCAGGCTTGGCGAGTGCAACACCTGGAACCGACTGCACGTTGTTTTGAAGCGCTGACACAGTGTGCCAAACACTTTGACGGTGCTGTGGTCTCGTACCGGCTGAAACGCATGACGTCGATCCTCCGTAAACTACAGCGGAGGAACAGTAACTTCGAGCTGGGTGCGCTCGACGATATCGGCGGCTGCCGTCTCATCGTGGGAAGTGTTCGAGAGGTATATGAGGCCGCTCAAATCCTTGACGATCTTCTTGAACATTGGAAAACAAAAGACTACATAGCGGTACCGCAACGTAGCGGTTACCGGAGCTACCATGCGATCTACAAGGTGCCTGTTGGTGGAATTACGTACCGCATTGAGGTGCAGATACGTACTCGTCTCCAGCACCTTTGGGCAACAGGGGTGGAAGCAGTTGGTGAAGTGTACGGCCTTGAATACAAGAGCCCCGATGTACGTGCTTCGCTAGAAGGAGAAGCACAAAAGCGAGACCGATTCCTCATGCTCAGTTCCCATCTATTTGCGCATGAAGAGGGGAGGCCTGGTGTGCCCGATGTGACAGACGACCTGGCTGTAGTGAGACGTGAAGTGGGCGCGATCTGTAAGTCAACCCATCTGCTCGACGATCTTCGCGCAGCCCGCAGCGGTGTTCTCGTACAGACAGATTCAGATGAAAAAGACGAGTATTTTCTCCTCTGCCTCAGCCGTGAAATCCAGTTCTTTGACGTCGTCGGGTTCCCAGAATTTGAAGCTGCAAATGACGAGTATCAACGCCTCGAGAAGGAAGCGCTTCGGACAGACAGCGGAAATGACGTCACCATTGCTGAACCAGAGTTCGACAATGTTGTCTTGGTGAAAGCGGAGAGTGCAGAAGCCATTAAGAGTTCGTATCTGAACTACAGCCTCGGTGTCGATGGCTTCATCAGGCATGTTGAACAGGCTTCAGGTTTGTCTCTCAGCTGACGCCGCGGTGCAGCCTGGACGCAGATGACGGTGGGTGACGTTAGCATCGGATCAACGCCACCAGACGGGAGGGAAGCCTCCTGCGTGCCAGCCCCGGCCTCGTGAAAGAGACCCGTAGAGAAAGGAACGCGAGTGTCCACCGACGCACCTCGCCCCCGCATCGAACCCGTCGTCGTCTCCGACGAATTCACGGTCGTTGGGCTCTACCACCCGACTCGCGACCAGGAGCAGGACTACCAGAGCGAAGCCGCCCTCGAGGACGACCTCATCAAACAGCTGTGCGCCCAAGCCTACGAATATGTGGACATCCACGACCGCGACGGCCTGGAAGCGAACCTGCGCGTCCAGCTCGAGGCCCTCAATAACTACCGTTTCAGCGACCGGGAATGGAAGGACTTCTACCGTCATTCGATCGTTGACGTCCGCTCCTCCGACGGGAACCCCGTCGTCGCCAAAGCCCGCCGCATCCAGGAGGACCACGTGCAGGTCCTCACCCGCGACGACGGCACCACCAAGAACATCAGCCTCATTGACAAGACGAACATTCACCGCAACAAGGTGCAGGTGATCCGCCAGTACGCCATCGACACGGGCGCGCGCTCCAACCGCTACGACGTCACCATCCTCGTCAACGGCCTGCCCCTGGTCCACATCGAACTCAAGCGGCGCGGTGAAGAACTGCGCCAAGCCTTCAACCAGATCGACCGCTACCAGCGCGACTCCTTCCACGCCGCTGCCGGCGACGGACTCTTCGGCTACGTGCAGATCTTCGTCATCTCCAACGGTGCCCGCACCAAGTACTACTCCAACACCGTGCGCCTCCAGCACATCACCGAAAACCAGGGCACGCGCCGACAGGTGGCCGCCGCCAACGCGCGATCCTACGAATTCACCATGTGGTGGACCGACGCCGCCAACAATCAGATTCCGGACCTCACCGACTTCGCAGCCACATTCCTGGCCAAGCGCACAATCCTCTCCATCCTTACGCGCTACTGTGTGCTCAACACCCGCGATGAACTCCTCGTGATGCGCCCCTACCAGATCGCCGCAACCGAAGCGATCCTCCAGCGCATCAAAACCTCCAGCATGAACAAGCAGACCGGCACTGTCGCCGCCGGCGGATACATCTGGCACACCACCGGTTCGGGAAAGACCCTCACGTCCTTCAAGACCGCGAAGCTCGCCGCAGGCATGGAGGGGGTGGACAAGGTCCTCTTCGTCGTTGACCGCAAGGACCTCGACCACCAGACCATCCGCGAATATAACGCCTTCGCCGAGGGAACCGTCTCCGCCAACCAGTCCACACGCCAGCTCGCCAATCAAATCAACGACCCATCCACACAGATCATCGTCACCACCATCCAAAAGCTCGCGACCTTCGTCAAGAGCCACCGTGGGCACGCCATCTACTCCGGGCACGTCGTCCTCGTCTTCGATGAATGCCACCGCAGCCAGTTCGGCGACATGCACACCGACATCACGCGAGCCTTCCGCAACTACCACCTCTTCGGCTTTACCGGAACGCCCATCTTCGCGGAAAATGCCTCCAGCTCCGGCAAAGCAAACCTACGGACGACCGAGCAGGCCTTCGGCGACCAGCTGCACTCCTACACGATCGTCGACGCCATCCGGGACAAGACCGTCCTGCCGTTCCGCGTCGACTACCTCAACTCGTTCCGCGTGCGAGACGGCATCGACAACCACGACGTCGAAGGCATCGATACTGACAGCGCCTACATGAACCCGCAGCGCATCTCGGCCGTGGTCTCCTACATCCTCGAACACTTCAACCAAAAGACGAAGCGGCATGCCTCCTTCCAGTACAAGGAACGGCGCGTCAACGGCTTCAACTCCCTGTTCGCCACCTCCTCCATCAAAGCTGCTCGCGCCTACTACCAGGAGTTCAAGCGCCAGCAGGCCGACCTGCCGGAGGCGCGCAGGCTCAGCGTCGGAATTATCTACTCATACGCGCCCAACGCCGAGGCGCCGGGTACAGGCCTGCTCTCCGAAGAATCCATGGATCCCTCGGCCCTCTCCCAGGACGACCGTGCCTTCCTCGACGAGGCGATCGCCGACTACAACCAGCAGTTCGGTGCCAGCTTCGGCACCGATGCCTCGGGATTCGAGGGATACTACACGAGCCTGTCAACGGCTCTTGCCGAAAGACGCATCGACCTGGTGATCGTCGTCGACATGTTCCTCACCGGCTTCGACTCCAAGTCCCTCAACACCCTGTGGGTCGACAAGAACCTGCGCGCCCACGGCCTCATCCAGGCCTTCTCGCGCACAAACCGAATCCTCAACTCCGTCAAGACATTCGGAAACATCGTCTGCTTCCGCAACCTCGAAGAGGCCACGAACGACGCGATCGCCCTCTTCGGCAACAAAGAAGCGCGCGGTCAGGTACTCCTGCGCCCATACGGCGAGTACCTGTCCACCTACCTCGAGACCATCGAGCAGCTTCGCATCGACTTCCCCCTGCCCATCGGATCGATCGCATCCGAAAAGGAACAGAAGCGCTTCATCGACCTCATGGGGCAGGTCCTGCGCCTGCGCAATATCCTCACGTCCTTCGATGACTTCGAGGGTGATGACACGATCGCCCCGCGCGAGCTCGAAGACTACAGGAGCGTCTACCTGGACCTCTATCACGAGGCGCGCGAGCGCTCAAAGGTGGAGAAGGAACCGATCGCGGATGAGCTCGTCTTCGAAATGGAGCTCGTCAAGCAGGTCGACATCAACGTCGACTACATCCTCATGCTCGTCGAACACCATCGCGGCGAGCGCGGCGACGGCGACGACCGCGAAATCCCCGTTGAAATCACGCGCGCCCTCGCCGCTTCACCCGCCCTGCGCGGCAAACGCGACCTTATCGAAGAGTTCTACCGCCGAGTGTCCCTCAACGGGGACGTTCCCACAGAGTTCGAGTCCTTCATCGCCGCCAAGCGCGACAGCGAACTCGACGCAATCATCGAGGCCGAACGCCTCGGAGAGGGCGCGCGGGACTTCGCGTACGACTCCCTGCGCGAGGGCTACGTCCCCGACGAAGGGACAGGCCTGTCCTCGATCCTCCCGCCGGCCCGCCGCTTCGGTGGCGGTGGCAGCCGCGAAGCCATCCGCTCGCGCGTCCTCGACGCCCTGCGGACCTGGGTCGAACGATTCTCCGGACTCGGAGGACTCTGACGAACCGGCCCCGGCCTCGTGAAAGCGAGGTCGGGGCCGGGTTGCGCATTCTGCTGGTGGCAGGGGAGTGGTCGAGGCTGCTCCTGAGAAGACGTACTACAGCTTGTCGTTGTCGTTGTCGTTGTCGTTGTCGTTGTCGGCTTCAGTGACCGCGGTGGTGGTCGTAGGGGTGTCTGCCTCTGTGTCTTCGGAATCGCTGAGGTTTTCGGTTTCAGCCGGATCGGTGGGACTGTCAGAGGCGCTGGGTGTGGCAGTTCGCTGAGGATCCGGCGAGTGGAAGATCTCGCGGAGCCCCCACGCGCAGAAAGCAGCGAAGAAGTGGAAGGGCATCCATGAAGTCACGAGCCACCAGTCGGACCCGCTGCCGGCAATGCCCGCCGCCAGTCGTCCGAACCACCACAGGATGGGTACGTCGATGAGGACAGTAACCGCGATCACGATAGCCTTCCACAACCCTGCGTAGTCGAGAAAATCCCGGGAGATGGACGCCAACACCTGGAAGAAGGTGAAGAAGCCCATGAGACAGAAAAAAGCCAACAGAACGAGGCTGGATGACAAGGAGAGTACGAGTAAGACCAGGAGGCCCACTTGGAGCATCAGATACCGGACGATGAACGTAATAATCCCTCGAGGGTCCCGCATATCAATCATGCCCCCATCCTAACGGGGCCCTCAGGCGCGAGGTCCAGCCCCTCATGACCCTTGGTCACGGCGATACTAGCCCGCTCTGCTTCCTCCCCCGGCCTCGTTTATCAATGAACGAACATGGTCAGCGGGCTCGATCTAAGGCTCCTACACTGTTTTTCACACGCCACAATAGAGGACGGCCGCTCAATGCAGCGCAGGCTCAGATGAGTGTGTTGTTGAGCGGGAAAGCGAGGAAGAACGATGTCGTCCAGCAACCAATACCTGGATTTCGTGCTCGACCTGCTGGGCGAGCTGGACGACGTGGCGCACCGCAAGATGATGGGCGGATACGTCCTCTACTACCGGGGCAAGGTCATCGGCGGCATCTACCGCGGCGACCGCTTCCTGCTCAAGGTCACGCCCGCCTCCGAACGGCTTCTGCCCGAGGCCCCACACGCCATCCCTTACGAGGGAGGGAAGGAGATGCTCCTCGTCGAGGTGGAGGATCGCGACGTACTGCGCGACGTCGTCGACGCGATGTGGGAGGAGCTACCTGCACCGAAGAAGAGGAACAAGAAGTAGACGCGGCCCCGGCCTCGTTCATTCATCGACGAGGCCGGGGCCGGGGTGTGTGCTCTGCCTGAGGGTGGGGGAGCGGTTGAGCCGCTCCCAAAAACGGACTACTGCTTGTCGGTGTCGGTGTCGGTGTCGGTGTCGGTGTCGGTGTCGGTGTCGGTGTCGGTGTCGGTGTCGGTGTCGGCTTCGGTAACCCCGGTGGTGGTCGTCGGGGTGTCTGCCTCTGTGTCTTCGGAATTGCTGTTCTCACTGTCGTCAGGCTCAACGGTGCTGTCAGGGGCGCTGGGTGTGGCAGTTCGCTGAGGATCCGGCGAGTGGAAGATCTCGCGGAGCCCCCACGCGAAGAAGGCAGCGACGAAGTGGAAAGGCAACCATATGGCCACGAGCTCCCAGTTGGAGTCCACGAAAAACCCCGAGACTATTCCTCCCAGCCACCACAGGACCGCCACGTCGGAGAGGAGGGCGCCCGCGATCGCGACAGGCTTCCACGACCCGGCCTTGTCGAGGAACTTTCGGGGGATGGCTATCAATACCTGGAGGAAGGTGAAGAAGCCTATGAAACCGAAGAAGTAAATCAGGGCGATCTCCACGACATAGGAGAGCGTGAACCCGAGTAGGAAGACCGCGTGGAGCACCAGGTACCGGATAAAGAAGCTACCAATCCCTCGCGGGTCACGCGTATCTGTCATGCCCCCATCCTAACGGGGCCCTGAAGTGTGCAGGTAAGTGCATCAGAGTACCGCTGTTGCATGGTTACACCGCCCGAGCAATCCTCCCTCCTCCAGATCCATCATGCTCCCGGCCCCGGCCTCGTATTGGACGAGACCAGGGCCGGGCTGCATGTTCCGCCTGATGGCAGGGGAGCAGAAGCTCAGAGTGAAGAGACGAACTCCGCGAGGCGCTTCGCGTGCTCGCGCGAACGCTCCACCATGTCGGCGCGCGCCGCCTCATCCGTGCGATTCGCGTACGACACCCCGTACAGGGGAAGGGTCCCCGCAAACTCCATGCCCGTCAGCGCACACGTCGCCTTCGCGGGCGTCAGCAAGTCGTTGAAATCGACGGAATCTAGCGCGTAGTAAGCCTGAGAAGCCCCCGTCGTTACCGACACGACCAGCTTCTTACCGCGCAGAGCCGTACCCGAAGACCCGTGGCTGAAACCGCGCACAAACACGTCCTCCATCCACTTCTGCAGCAACGCAGGCCAGCCGTACCACCACAGCGGATACTGCAACACGATGACGTCCGCGGCGCGAAGCTTTTCCTGCTCCGCCTCAACGTCGAACGTGTACTCCGGATAGAGGTCATCGAGATGATCAATCTCGGCGCCAGGAAGCAGGATCGCAAGCTCCTCCAGGATCGTCTTATTCGCAACCGAATCATCGCCGGTGCGCGGGTGTCCCGACACAATCAGAACGTTGGACATCGTATTTCCTTTCGTTGATGCGAGGAGTCTACGCCCGCCCGCGGGCCCATGAACAGGGCATGGATACCCGTTTCGCGCGGGGTGAAGCCCAGACCCCGAACACAAAACGACACGGGACTACAGTAGAAGCATGGCCTCCATGGACTCTCAGCCCCTCACCATGAACCGCATCCTCCTCGTCATCGCAACGGGCGTGGGCGCTGGCTTCCTCTCCGGGCTCTTTGGAGTGGGCGGCGGCCTCGTCATCGTGCCCGCCCTGATGGCCGTCCTGGGCATGGATCAGCGCCGAGCCTCGGCCACGTCGCTCGCCGCCATCATCGTCACCGCCGCCGTCGGCTCGGGAAACTACGCCCTGCACGGCGAGGTCTCCTGGGCGGGCGCCGCCCTCCTCGTCGTCGGCGCGCTCGCGGGCTCTCAGATCGGTGTGTGGCTCCTGCGCCGCCTCCCCGCGCCCGCCCTGCCCTGGATCCTCATCGGCTTCACCGTCTTCGTCATCGTCTCCCAATACCTGCACGTCCCCACGCGAGAGGGAACGGTGTCGCTGACACTGGCCTCGTGCGCGCTCATGATCCTGGTGGGCCTGTGCGCCGGCATCCTCTCCGGCCTGGTTGGCGTGGGTGGCGGATCCGTCATCGTTCCTGGCATGGAGCTCGCCGTCGGCGCGGGAGACCTCATCGCGCGCGGCACGTCCCTCCTCGTCATGATCCCCACCGGCATAGCCGGCACTGTCACCAACCTGCGCCACCGCATGGTCGACCTGCGCATCGGCCTCATTGTCGGCGTATCCGCGGCAGCCACGACCCCCGTCGGGCGCCTCGTGGCTACGTGGGTGTCCCCGAGCGTGGGCGCGATCCTCTTCAACATCTTCCTGCTGTCCATCATTGCCTCGACGATCCTGAAGATGCGTAAGAAGGCGCACGCCCAGGGCTAAACGATTCCGTACGGAATAGCGGCTTTGCCTGCGAGTTTCCCGTTTGATCAGGGAGGCATCTTCTACGCCAGCCGCGACTGCGGTCGCCTAGAAATTTCGCATGCAATTCCCGACCACTGCTTCGTGGGTGCCACGAGAAAACCGCATGATTCCAACGATCTGATTTCAAAAGTCAAAACAGTTGAGAGGGAATTGCATGCGAAATTGGTGAGAGGGCGGAAAATATCGTCAGGAAGCCTGGCGTCATGCCGGGACATGCTGACCCCGTGCATGAAGCGCACCCCCACCCGCCGCACGGATACCTGCATGCGCAAAGGGCCCCGGCCTCGTGGAAACGAGACCGGGGCCAAACGCTAAGCCGCGCTAGCGCGCCTGAAGCGGATCACTCGTCGGCGGCGCTGGGGTGCGTCATGTCGGCGGGAACGACCCACGCGTCGAACTCCTCGGCCGTCAGGAAGCCCAGCTCGAGGGCGGACTCGCGCAGCGACAGGCCCTTGTGATGCGCGTTCTTCGCGATCTTCGAGGCCTTGTCGTAGCCGATGTGGCGGTTCAGGGCCGTCACCTGCATGAGGTTGATGTCCAGGTTGTGCTGGATCTTCTCGTAGTTGGGCTCGATGCCGTACGCGCAGTTCGTATCGAAGGACACGCAGGCGTCGCCCAGCAGGCGGATGGACTCCAGGACGTTCCACGCCATGACGGGCTTGAAGACGTTGAGCTGGAAGTTGCCCTGCGAGCCGGCGAAGCCGACCGTCGCGTCGTTGCCGAACACCTGGGTGGCGACCATGGTCATGGCCTCGCACTGGGTCGGGTTGACCTTGCCCGGCATGATGGACGAGCCCGGCTCGTTCTCGGGGATGATCAGCTCGCCGATGCCGTTACGCGGGCCGGAGGCGTACCAGCGCACGTCGTTCGCGATCTTCATGAGGGCGTCGGCCAGGACGCGCAGCGCGCCCGAGACCAGCACCAGCGCGTCGTGCGCACCGAGGGCGGCGAACAGGTTGTCGGCCTGCGTGAACTCGATGCCGGTCTCCTCGGAGATCTTCTTGGCGGTGAGCTCGCCGAACTTCGGGTGAGCGTTCAGGCCGGTGCCCACGGCGGTGCCGCCGATGGCGAGCTCGCGCGCACGGGTGTCGGCGTACTCGATGCCATCGAGGGCGAAGTCGATCTGAGCAACCCAGCCGGAGATGACCTGGCCCAGGCGGATCGGGGTGGCGTCCTGCAGGTGGGTGCGGCCCACCATGATGACGTCCTCGAACTCCTTGGCCTTCTTGTCCAGGGTGTCACGCAGCTGGCGCACGCGCGGGTACATGTCGTGCAGCTCGGAGACGACCGCGATGTGCATGGCGGTGGGGAACGTGTCGTTCGAGGACTGGCCACGGTTCACGTGATCGTTGGGGTGGACGGGGGACTTGGTGCCCATGGTGCCGCCCGCGATCTCGATGGCGCGGTTGGAGATGACCTCGTTGGCGTTCATGTTCGACTGCGTGCCCGAACCGGTCTGGAAGACGACCAGCGGGAAGTTGTCGTCAAGCTTGCCGGAGATGACCTCGTCGCCGGCCTGAGCGATGTAGTTCGCGATGTCGGCGGGCAGCTCGCCCAGCTCGGCGTTGGCCAGGGCCGCGGCCTTCTTCAGGATGCCAAGGGCGCGCACCATCGGGCGGCCCCACACGAAGGTGTTGCGTCCAATGTCGAAGTTGTGCAGCGAACGCTCGGTCTGAGCGCCCCAGTAGCGGTTCGCGGGGACCTCAACGGCGCCCATCGAGTCGGTTTCGGTACGGGTTTCTTGTGCCACAGGTGGCTCCTTCGCGTAGGGCTTACGTACCCCTCTAGGATAGCGCCGCCCGTGCGTTGAGGCGTGGGGCACTCGTCCTAGTCGCGTCCTAGTCGCGCGCGCGGGCCTCGAGATCAGCGTGGTGTAGTAGCCACCAGGCGCAGGCACACGACAGGGCGACGAGCGAGAGCGCCAGCAGGAAAGGTGACAGCGGCATCCAGCCGTACAGGGCCGTGGCGCTCACGGGGGCCACGATCCACGTGATAGCGCCGGTCGCGTTGATGACGCCGGCGATGCCGCCCTGCTCGCGCGCGCTCACCGCCAGGGACGCGCCCGCCGAGTAGCCGGGGGAGGCCATGCCCGAGGCGACGCCCATCGTGAACGTCGAGACTGCCAGCGCCCACAGCGACGGCGCGATCGTCAGGCACGCGAGGGCCACGAGGGCGAGCGTCATGCCCGTGCGCAGGAGAGTGCGCGGGCTCCACCCCAGGCGCGGCACGACGATCAGCTGCATGAGCATGGCTCCGGCGGCGTTGGCCAGCAGCATGAGGGCGGTGACGGAAACGGCGGGCGCGGGCTCAAGTCCGCCGCGGTCCTGGACGAGGAAGCCCATCGTGATCTGAACGACGCCGTTCGCAAAGTAGATGCCGAACACCGAGGCGATCCACGGGGCGATGCGCCGGTCGGTCCACCGCACGCGCGGGGGCAGCTCGGCGGTGGCTGTCGTCCCGCTCGTGTTATTTTTCGCCGCTTCAGTCGACGAGGCCGGGGCCGCTTTCTCGGGGGTCGTATCCTCAGCGCTCAGGCGGGGTAGGCGCCGACTGGGGCGCGCGGAGCCTCCGTCGCGAGGCAGGCAGATGAGTGCGATGGCCAGGGCGATGAGGACGAAGATCGGGGTGGCGTGCACGGGGCCAAAAATCCACCAGGCACCGAGCGCCGAGGAGACGAGGGAGCCGATCATGACGGACAGGTTGATCGCGCCGGAGAACGCGGACGTGCCGCGCACGCGCGAGGCCTCGTCGGGGGTCACCTCGGCGACGAGGGCCTGGCCCGTTGGCGGGATCGCGGCGACGGCCGCGCCGAAGAAGGGGCCGCGTGCAGCCATGATGGCGCCCGCCGCGAGGAAAGCGCCGATGTAGCCGGCCGCTCGCGCCCACACGGCCGCCGAGAAGAGCGTGCCCGCCGTGAGCGCCAAGAACAGAGCCAACAGGATGACGCGCCTGCGTCCCCAGGCGATCGAACGGCGCCCCCAGAACTGGCTGAGCGCCGTCACCGCGGCGGCCGCCAAGGACACGGCCGCGCCCACGATCCACTCCGGCAGGTTCAGAGCGCGCGACAGGGGAGCGATCGACACGTTGAGCATGTTCTGCGCCGTGTACGTAAACAGCGCGATCGCCACGAGCGCGCGCAGCGTCGGATTCGTCAGCAAAGGTGATGAGGGCACAGTGCATCCTACGACGAAGGCCCCGCGCGATGCGCGGGGCCTTGCCGGACAGGTATCGAAATGGGGGAGCGTCGCTTAGCGCTGCACCCAGGTGCTCACCTTCCAGCGAGCGTCCCCGGAGCGTTCACGCCACTGCGTGTCGCTGCGCTCTTCGTCCCTGCGCCACAGCGCCGGATCCAGCGGCGGCGCGTACACGAAGGTCGATCCCTCGGGCGCGCTCGCGGCCACGTCCAGCTCCAGGTCGGTCACCACGGCCTCGTCCAGGAGGGGAAGGGTCTGGGCGTACAGCTGAGCCCCGCCCGTGATCCAGATGTAGGGGGCGTCCGTGCGCGCCGTCTCCTCGCGCGCGATCTGAAGCGCCTCATCGACCGAGGAGACGACGAGAGCGTCCTCGGCCTCGTACCCGGGTGTGCGGGTGATGACGATGTTCGTGCGGCCCGGCAGGGCGCGCCCGAGGGCCTCCCACGAGCGGCGGCCCATGATGATCGGGCAGCTCATCGTGGACTCCTTGAAGTGGCGGAAATCAGCGGGAACATGCCAGGACATGGCCGTGCCCGTCCCAATGATCCCGTTGCAATCCTGCGCCCAAATCGCTCCCAGCTTCGTCATACCGCGACCGGAGCCTTGATCGTGGGGTGATGCTGGTAGTCCGTCACCGAAATGTCATCGAAGGAGTACTCGAACATCGAGGGAGCGTGTCCGAGCTCCAGGCGCGGGAACGGGTACGGCTCGCGGCTCAGCTGCTCGGTCACCTGCTGAGTGTGGTTGGAGTAGATGTGGCAGTCCCCGCCCGTCCAAATGAAGTCGCCGACTTCCAGGCCCGCCTGCTGGGCGAACATGTGGGTGAGCAGCGAGTAGGACGCGATGTTGAAGGGCACACCCAGGAACATGTCCGCGCTGCGCTGGTAGAGCTGCAGCGACAGGCGGCCGTCGGCCACGTACAGCTGGAAGAACGCGTGGCAGGGCTCGAGCGCCATCTGCGGCAGGTCGCCGACGTTCCACGCGGACACCACCATGCGGCGCGAATCCGGGTTCGTCTTCAGCGTCTCGAGGACCTGGGAGATCTGGTCGATGTGGCGGCCATCCCCGGCGTTCCACGAACGCCACTGGACGCCGTATACCGGGCCCAGCTCGCCGTCCTCGTCTGCCCACTCGTTCCAGATGCGGATGCCGTTGTCGCGCAGCCAGGACACGTTCGACGACCCCGACAGGAACCAGAGCAGCTCGCCGACCACCGACTTGAGGTGCACGCGCTTGGTCGTGATCAGCGGGAATCCCTTGGACAGGTCGTAGCGCAGCTGCGCGCCGAACATGGAGCGCGTGCCCGTGCCCGTGCGGTCGCCCTTCGGGGTGCCCTCGGCCATGATGCGCGCCAGCAGGTCCTCGTACTGGCGGTCGACGGCGCTCACGTCAGTCGATCCGCTCGTTCGTCCACGTGTGCGAGGCCGACAGCGCCTGGTCGACGACCGAGTGCTCGATCGTGCAGTTGCGCTTGATCGCGGCATCGGCGCGACGCTTCAGATCCTCGATCTCTTCCTCAGACAGTGCGGACATGTCCTGGACCAGCTCGACGTCCACGTGCGTGAAGCGGTCGTTGTCCTGGTCGTAGTCGGCGGAGACACCGACGAACTGCTCGAAATCGTCGCCCAGGCGGGCGGCCATGCGCGCGTCTGAACTCATCGCGTTGCAGCCCGCGAGCGCGAGCTTGAGCAGGTCGCCGGGGGAGAAGAGGCCGGGGCCGTGACCGATGCGGATTTCGGCGCCGTCCTGGTTGCGGGCGACGTATTGACGCACGCCCGTACGCTGCATGTACAGAGACTTAGGTGTATCACTCATGGCACCTATTGTGTCGCGAAAAGACCCCGCCCGCCCGGCAACATGCGCGGGGCGGGCGGGGTTCCGCGCAGAGCGTAGCGTGGGCTCAGCGATGCTCCTCCAACCACTGTGTGGCCAGCGCCTGCTCGCGCTCCACGACGCGGCCCAGGTGCGCCACAGCCTCCTTCTCGATGCGCCCGCCCAGCAGCGGCACGCGCACCGACACGTTGCCGGTCACCTCGCGGGTGCAGCCCGTCTCGGTGCCCGTCAGCGTGGACGTGGCCTCGACGGACACAGGGGCGCCGTCGACGGTCACGGACGTGCGCGAGGACGCCCCGGCCTCGTTCGTCGTCCACTCCTCGGTGAAGGCAATGCGCAGATCGGACTTGACAAAGCGCGCGGCCGCCGCCGGGATCAGCTCGGGGCGCACGGTGCCCGCAAAGGACACGCGCTCGCCCTCCACCGACACGACCTGGGAGCCCTCCACGACAAACTGGCCGAAGCGTCGCTCCAGGTAGGCGGGGGTCAGGTACATGGCGACGACCTCGTCGACCGCGCCCGGGTAAGAAATGGATTGCGTGAACTGCATGGCTCTCCTTACGAAACAAGCGGCGCCGAAGCGTGTCCCGGCGCTCATTTACAACTAAGGTCCGCCCTAGCGGCCCCTCTCCCTTTAGAGTAGATGCATGCGTAGTCTCATGCAGTTAGCTGAAGAAGCCTCTTCGACGCCGTTGTCGGAGCAGGACATCGATTGGCTGCACCTCCTCCTCGCGGACTGGCAGGTGCTCGCTGACCTGGCGGCCGCCGACCTGGTTCTGTGGCTGCCCGCCGACGACGGGCGCTTCATCGCGGCCGCCCACTGTCGTCCCGCGACCTCGACGACCGTTCACGTAGACGACATCATCGGCCTGCACCTGCCCGCCGCCCGCGAAATCGACCTGCGCCGCGCCCTGCAGTCAGGCGAGGTCGTGCGCTCACCCGCCGCGCGATGGGCCGGCACCTACTCGATGATGGAAACCTGCGTGCCCGTGTGCCACGACGGGCGCATCATCGCCGTCGTCACCCGCGAGGCCAACCTGTCCAGCCCGCGTCTGTCGCTGGGCTTCGAAGGGTGGACCGTGGCAGCGGCTGACACCCTGTGCCAGATGATGGCCCGCGGCGAATACCCCTACGACTCGACACCGCAGGTCACGTCCCACGGCGTCCCGCGAGTACTCGACGGTGCCGTCTTGCTGGATGCGGAGGGCCGCGTCCAGCACGCGACCCCCAACGCTGTGTCCTGCCTGCGCCGCCTTGGCATCCGAACGAACGTGACCGGCAAGGTTCTCGCCCAAGAGATCACCGAGGTGATCGGCGACGGCACCCTCATCGAAGAATCGATGGCGGTCGTCGTCATGGGCCGTGCCTCCTGGCGCGTGGAGATCGCCGCGCGCGCGTCCACCGTCAGCATGCGCGCCCTGCCCCTCGTCAACGGACGCAAGCGCCTGGGCGCCGTCATCCTCACGCGTGACGTCTCCGAGGTTCACCGCCACGAGCAGGAGCTCATGACGAAGGATGCGACGATTCGCGAGATCCACCACCGCGTGAAGAACAACCTGCAGACGGTCTCCGCCCTGCTGCGCCTCCAGTCGCGCCGCTCCTCCGAGGACGCGGTCAAGGTCGCGCTCGCGGAAGCCGAGCGCCGCGTGCAGGCCATCGCGACCGTGCACGCCGCGCTGTCGCAGAACGTGGATGAGTCGGTCGACTTCGACGAGGTCGCGCGCACGATCGTGCGCATGGCCGGTGCGATCGCGTCCACGGATCACAGCGTCGAGGTCATCACGACCGGTAGCTTCGGCACCATTCAGGCCGATCAGGCGCAGGCCTTGGCCACGGTCCTCAACGAGCTGGTCGCCAACTCCGTCGAGCACGGCCTTGCCGAGCGAGATGGCCTCATCGAGGTGCGCGCCGTGCGTGAGGGAAACTCCATGACGGTCACCGTGGCCGACGATGGCGTGGGCTTCGTGCCGGGCACGCCGATGAGTGGCCTGGGGACGCAGATCGTGCATCAGATGGTGCGCGGCGAGCTCAAGGGCTCGATCGAGTGGGCGCCGCGTGAGGGCGGCGGCACGCTCGTCACGCTCCACGCTAACTTGGACCCCGCCTGACGGGTGGGGTCAGCGCTGTGCGCCGATGAACGAGGCCGGGGATCCTGTGTGGATCTCCGGCCTTGATCGTCTGTGCGGCACGTGTGCCGCAGTGGTGTGTTAGCACCCCGCGCGGCGTGCGCGCGCGGCGCGGCGCTTGAGGGAGCGGCGTTCTTCTTCGCTCATGCCGCCCCACACGCCGGAATCCTGGTTGTTGTCGATGGCCCACTGCAGGCAGATGCCCACGACCTCGCACTCGCGGCACACGGCCTTGGCCTCGGCGACCTGCGTAATAGCTGGACCCGTGTTCCCGATGGGGAAGAAAAGTTCCGGGTCAACTGTCAGACATGCCGCCTTGCTGCGCCAATCCATGATGTGTCTTTCGCTCCTCGACTACCGTGCGCTTGGGATGTTTCGCTGTGTTCTCTTGCCAGTGTCCGTTAGGCATCTTAGTCGCGCAAGGTGGTGTCAACAGCGAAATGACGAAGTCACTATGCGGCTGCTCACGGAGTGCGAATAAGCTGGGACTTAGGTATTAACTGACCCTACGGTCAGTTGGACAGTTGTCAGGGTATCACCCTCGCAGATCAGTCCGCATGTGGGGTCCCACCGCCGCGCGAGAATGGAGAGCGGGGAGGCGTGGCAGTGTTGAATTAGCGCGCGAATTACGTTGTTGGTGGGATTCATCGCGAGGACTCTGTGGCCGTCCCATCTGACGATACGAGTCCATGCGCTATCGGGAATTACGTCAGTGATTGTTGGCGTTTCCCAGCCGAGGTATGCGTGCAGCGCTTTGATGATGGTCTCGTCTTCCCGTGCGCCGATGATGATCCATGGCAACGGCTGCTCCCATCGTGGCTCGTCGTAGGTGGGGCCGATCAGGGCAGGAGCTGCCGCATTCCTGACCAGTGCCGAGGCCCTGGCCGGGCTGGGGATGCACCATCCGCTCGCTGTGTTCTCGCCCGGTGTGCCCAGGTTGCACGGGGTGTCGGGGACACAGGCGAGGACAGTACGCTCGCCGGGGCGAGCAAGCAGTACCTGCCCGGGTGCCAGGGCACGCAGATCGTTTGGGGAGATTCCTGCGTGGAGGGCTTCGTCCGCGTCGCGTGCTCGCACGAGACGCGTCGAGAATGCACCCATCGTTGCGCTTGAGGCAGTGAAACGGCCGGAGTAGGCGGCAATGATCGTGACGCCAGCACGCCTGGCTCCGCCTAACAGGGACGTCCACAGGGATTCCGCCTGCGGGGCCGACAGTGACTGGGTGAGTGCGACGCGCAGTGTGGGCACGTCGGTGATGGCGAGGATTGCGGGCCCGTGCTCGCAGATCCCCTCGAGCAGGTCGATCGCACAAGTGTCGTCGGGGTGCAGATTCGATGCGCAGCCGGGGACGTCCTCGTCGCCGACCACGTGGAGCGGATAGCCCCGCTGTTGTGCGATGCGCGTTGCTAGGGAGAGCGCCCAGCGCGAGGCGAGTGCGGCCTCGTGCGCGCTGGCCTGAATCTGGATGCTTCCCCCGTCCCAGACGATGGGAGCGTGCTCGTTGATCCCTTCGACGAGACCCAGGGTGAGGGCCTCCCCGTTGATCTCGGGCTGCTCGGAGCGCGGATCTGTGGCAGCCGTCGGTGACGCGCTTGCGGAGTCGACCTCCTTCCACGTGATGGACTCGGGGAGCGCGGGTGCCCATAGGGCTGCGACTCCGCTGTGCGGCCACGTGTGAGCACACTGGGAAACGACGGAGGCGACGTCCTCCATGTAGGCCAGCTGGATGGTGCCAGTGCCGTCGAGGACGGCTCTGCCGGGAATGCGTGGCAGCGATGCGGCCCGAGCGTCCCCCAGGATGTCTGTGGAATCCGCGGCGCTCACGCAGCGCAAGGCCAGGCGGATGTCCATGTTTGCTCGCATCTGTGCGCTCACCGCCCCGGAGGGACGCTGAGTCGCGGCGATGAGGTGCAGCCCCAGACTGCGTCCCTGCGCGGCCAGCCGCAGCAGGATGTCCATCGAGTCGGGGTGCGTCTGGGAGAGGACGCGGAACTCGTCGATAGCGACCACGAGCCGTGCCGGGGCGCGCGGGACGGAGGCCGGGGCGTCCGAGTGTGCACGCTCCCACGAGGCGAGATCTGGGAAGGAGAGCTCACTCAGCTGTTCCTCGCGACGCTGCAATTCGGCGGCGATCCCCTCGAGAGCACGAGTCGTCGCCCCGGGATCCAGGTCCGTCAGGAGCGCATGCGTGTGGGGGAGTCCCTGCAAACGTGCGAACGTCGATCCGCCCTTGTAGTCGATGAGGACGAAGCGAACCTTGTCGGGGCTGTAGCAGTGTGCGATTGACGCGAGCCAACCGATGAGAGCCTCCGATTTCCCAGACCCCGTACACCCGGCGACGAGCGCGTGTGGACCGTCCGACACCAAGTCCAGCTCCACAGGACCGGAGGGCGACATCCCGATGCGTACGCCCAGAACGCCGGAGGAACCCCGAGCGCGATCGGGATCCCAGCCCACCCGGGAGGGAAGCGTATCCTGCGCGTCGGCACGGGTGACCGTCCACCACCACTGCGAGGCCACCGGCGCATCGTCGGTAAGACACACCTGCGCGCACCAGGCTGGCAGACGTGCAACGGTCGAGGCGTACCCGATGTGCACGGTTGGCCGCTCGGTGTCGGTGTCGCGCGCGCAGTACGGGCAACAATCGGCTCCGCTTACGTGGATGTCCACGCCCGCATGCCCGAGCAGGACGGGTGCGGAGCTGTTCCACCAGACCCGCGCCCCTCCCACCTGCGCGGCAACCTGACCCGCGCACCACAGCGCGCACTGCGGGGCGTGTGCGCCCGCGATACCGATCGTTGCGCACTGCCCCGGTTCGTCCACAGCCATGGACAGGAGGACGCGACGGCGCATGCTTGTCGCACGCCCAGGCCACACGCTTGCCCGAATGGAACGAGGCGGGGAAGCGGAGTTGGGGAGCCCCGCGAGAACCAGGGCGAGCGCCGCCCCATCCCAGTTCCTGCGTCGGCGGCGAATTCGCCAAGAGAACACGATTGCGAACCCGCACAAGAGGACCACCGCAGCCGCAGCGAGAGCGACCAACATCCGCGGAGCGCTCGCGGTCGCACGCAGCCGCCACCCCATCAAAGCAACCATGACGAGCACGGAGAGCAGGGGAGCTCCCCGCAGGAGGGACGCACCCGTCAACGAGCCCCGGCCTCGTCGCTCGACCCCAGGCCACGCGAGGCGCAGGGGGCGCGGGCGAACCTCAAAGACATCCTCGCCAAGGCGCAGGCGAGTCCCGGGTGTCAGGGCCTGCCGGGCGCGCCGAGTCCTCCACCTGCCCAGTCGGGTGCGCACCCGAAACGGAGGGGACATCGGCGTGGAATCCAGGATTGCCCGGCCCCCGTTCGTGGAGAAGAGCGCGTGCTCGCGCGCCACGCTCGCGCACGACAGGGGAACCTCTCCCGCCCGTCCCACCGTGCCGGGGGCAAGCACGAGGCCGACGTCGGGGCCATCCACGCACGCCAGATGCAGGTCGGTGCGCAGGGCAGATCTGGCGAGGCAACCGGAATCCTTCATGCATCAACGATCCCGCCGCGCTCGCGGGCGATCAAGCAGCACGAGTTGGCCTGTGGATAACCGGCGACAACAGAAAACCCCTGTGGATAACCATCCCGCGTGCCATGTGGCTATGGCCACCTCCTCCGCTAGAGCGCCCCGCCCGCCGTCCGCCGGCCGCCCGAAATGCAAGAATGTACCCCATGGCTGACTCCACGTTCGAGACGACCCGCGACCGCTACAACGAACTCGTTGACCGCATCAACGATGCCCGCGCCGCCTACTACGACCGTGATTCGCCGACCCTCGCGGACGCGGACTACGACCGCATGTACCGCGAGGTCGAAGAGATCGAGGAGCGCTACCCGCAGCTGCGCGGCGCCGACTCTCCCACGATGAGCGTGGGCGGCAGCGTCGACTCCGGATTCTCCGAGGTACGCCACCTCGCCCAGATGATGTCCCTCGACGATGTGTTCTCCCTCGAGGAGCTTGCCGGCTGGGAGACCCGCATGGCCGAGGCCACCGGCATCGCCGACCTCGAGATGACGACTGAGGTGAAGGTTGACGGCCTGTCCATCAACCTCCTGTACGAGAACGGCCGCCTCGTGCGCGCCGCGACCCGAGGCGACGGCTACGTCGGCGAGGACGTCACCGCCAACGCACGAACCATTGCCTCGATCCCGCAGACCCTGACCGGCACCGTCCCCGCGCGCGTCGAGGTGCGCGGCGAGGTCTACTTCCCGGTCGCCGACTTCGCCGCATTCAACGAGGCCCGCGTCGAGGCCGGGGAAAAGACTTTCGTCAACGCGCGCAACGCCGCCGCTGGATCCCTGCGCCAAAAGGACCCGGCAGAGACAGCTAAGCGCCCCCTCGCCATGGTCGCCCACGGCATCGGCTTCGTCGAGGCAGGGGAGGACTTCACCGAGCCGATCACCCAGATGGGCTGGTACGAGCAGCTGCGCGACTGGGGCCTGCCCGTCTCGCCCTACACCCGCGTGCTGACGGGCCGCGAGGCCATCGAGGAGCGGATCGCCGAGATCGGCGCGGACCGCCACGGCCTCGTCCATGAGATCGACGGCGTCGTCGTCAAGATCAACGACCTGGACCTGCAGCGTTCCCTCGGCTCGACCTCACGCACCCCGCGCTGGGCGGCCGCCTACAAGTTCCCGCCAGAAGAAGTTCACACGCGCCTACTCGACATCCGGGTGCAGGTGGGGCGCACGGGCCGCGTGACCCCGTACGGCGTCATGGAATCCGTGCTGGTCGCGGGTTCGAACGTTGCGCGCGCGACCCTGCACAACGCCCAGGAGGTCGCCCGTAAGGGGGTCCTCATCGGTGACCTCGTCGTCCTGCGCAAGGCGGGCGACGTCATCCCCGAGATCGTCGCCCCCGTCGAGGACGCGCGCAACGGCTCCGAGCGCCCCTTCGTGATGCCCACGCAGTGCCCCTCCTGTGGCACCGCGCTCGTCCAAGAAAAGGAAGGCGATGTCGACCTGCGCTGCCCGAACAAGGGTTTGTGTCCCGCGCAGATCACCGAGCGCCTTGCCCACGTCGGCGCGAGAAGCGCCCTGGACGTGGAGGGCCTCGGCGACGAGTCCGCCCTGGCGATGACCCAGCCCGAAAATGACCGCGACGAGGTGGCGGCCGCCCTGGTCGCCGGCCACAGCGTCACCCTGGAGGACGGCACCGTCCTCACCCTTGAGGGGGGCCGCGAGCTGCCCCACGGCGAGCAGATCACCCGCGCCGAGGAACTCCTGCCTGCCCCGCAGGCACCCGCCCTGCACACGGAGGCCGCGCTCTTTGACCTGCGCGCCGAGGATCTGCGCGACGTTTTGGTGTGGAAGCCCGTCAAGAAGAAGGGCGAGGAAACCGGGGACTGGAAGCAGGTTCGCTACTTCTGGACCAAGGCCTACAAGCCCCGCAAGCTGCGCGGACAGACCATCTTTGAGCCCATCGAGCCCAGCGCCTCTAAGGGCACCGAGAAGATGCTCGCCGAGCTGGACAAGGCCAAGAACCAGCCCCTGGCGCGCGTCCTTGTCGCCCTGTCCATCCGCCACGTCGGCCCGACGGCGGCCCGCGCGCTCGCAGAGAAATTCCTATCGATGGATGCTCTGCGCGCCGCCTCGGTCGAGGAGCTTTCCGCCGTCGAAGGTGTGGGCGAGGAGATCGGCCGATCGCTGCGCGACTGGTTCACGGTCGACTGGCACCTGGAGGTGCTCGAGGCGTGGGCGCGCGCGGGCGTGCGCATGGCTGACGAGGCGCCCGAGCCGACCTCGGATGTCCTTGCGGGCCTCACCATCGTCGTGTCGGGCGCGATGCCCGGATACGACCGCGAGGGCGCCAAGGAGGCGATCACGTCGCGCGGCGGCAAGGCCGCGGGTTCGGTCTCGAAGAAGACCTCGCTCGTGGTCGCCGGCCCGGGCGCGGGCTCGAAGGCCGCGAAGGCCGAGGCTCTGGGCGTCCCCGTCATTACCGAGCAGCAGTTCGCGGACCTCCTCGAGGGAGGCCTGGCGGCCGTCGGCCTATAACGAGGCCGGGGCTTAGACGAAGGGCTCGAAGGGGCCCAGCAGCATCTCGCCGACGCGGGTGATCATCGAGCGCTTTTCCCACTCGTCGATCGTCAGGCGGCGTGCCGTCGTTAGGTCGTTCGCGAAAATCTCCTCCATGCGCGCGGCCAGCGGGCGTGAGAAGAACTGCAGGCACACCTCGTAATTGCCGCGCATCGACAAGCGGTCGATGTTCGCCGTTCCGATCGTCGACCAGCGACCGTCCACCGTCATCGTCTTGGAGTGCACCATCGCGTGACGGTACAGCCAGATCTCCACGCCCTCGCGCAGCAGCTCACCGTAGTAGGGACGCGCCACCCAGTCCGCCAGGATGTGGTTGGAATACTCGGGGATCAACACCTGGACGCGCACGCCACGGCGTGCAGCGGCAATCAGGGAGCCGAGTACCTCGCGGTCAGGGATGAAATACGCCGTCGTGATGAGCACGCGGTCGTTCGCGCGCTCAATCGCGTCAATGTACATGCCACGGATCGGGTAGAGGAGGTAGTGCGGCAGGTTGAACTGCGCGGTCACGTCCGCGCTCCACGCGCGCGCCCCCTGATCTGGCAGCTCCGGGCTGGTTGCGGGGCGGAAATGGTTCCAGAAGTCGACGAAGCCGTTTTCCAGCTCCCACACGGCCTCGCCCGTGATACGCACGTGGGTGTCGCGCCACTCGTTGGCGAAGGGATCGCCGATGTTGTAGCCGCCCACGAAGCCGACCTCGCCGTCCACCACAAGGATCTTGCGGTGATCCTGGCCCGTGCGACGAATGTTCAGGGTGAAAAAGCCCGAGCGCAGCGTCGGGAACTTGCGCACGTGCAGATTCGGCATCGCGGGGAACTTGTAGAAGCGCGGATCCTGGTTGAGGACGCCGAAGCCGTCCCACACACAGAACACCTCGACGCCGCGCTTGGCCGCGTCGATCAGTGCCGTCTTAAAACGCTGGCCCCAGCGGTCCGAGCGCCAAATGAAGGTCTCGAAATAAATGTGATGCGTCGCCCCTTCGATGGCCTCCAACATGTCCGCGTACAGGGAGGTTCCCTCCGTGTATGTGCGCGCCACGGTGTTGCCGATCTGCGTGTCGGCGGGAGGCAGGGTGGGGAAACCGTGCACGCCACCGGGGATACGGGCTGTGCGCATACGGTCGATCGCGTGCACGGTCACGACTGCGGCCGCCTGGGCGGCGAGCAGCGCGATTCCCGCTTTTTTGACGATCGACCACGTCTGCCTGGTGAGTTGGCGTCGCTGTGAAAAGGCCATACGGGTAGGATGCCACACATGTCACGCATTAGTACTGACGAGGTCGCCCGCGTTGCGGGCCTGGCCCACATCGCATTGACCGACGAGGAAATCACGCGTTTCGCGGGTGAGCTCGACGCGATCGCCGACGCCGTCTCCAAGGTGTCCGAGGTCGCCACCCCCGAGGTTCCCGCCACGTCCCACCCGATTCCGCTGACCAACGTGTGGCGCGAAGACGAGATTGGGCAGACCGTGGACCGCGACGAGGTGCTTGCTCAGGCGCCCGCCGCCCAGGACGGTATGTTCCTGGTTCCGCAGATTCTGGGGGAGGACTGATGAACGAGCTGCTGAAGAAGAGCGCCCTCGAGCTGGCGGACATGCTGGCCGCCGGCCAGATCACCTCCGTCGAGCTGACCCAGGCGTGCCTGGACCGCATCGACGCCATCGAGGACCGCGTCAACGCCTTCATCACCGTCGACCGCGAGGGTGCCCTGGCGACCGCGGCCGACGTGGACGCGCGCCGCGCGGCGGGGGAGACCCTGCACCGCCTGGCGGGCGTGCCGATCGCCGTCAAGGACAACGTGGTGACGCGCGGGCTGCGCACCACCTGCGCCTCGAAGATCCTGGGTGACTGGGAGCCTCCCTACGACGCGACCGTCACCGCCAAGATCAAGGAAGCCGGCCTGCCCATCGTCGGCAAGACCAACATGGATGAGTTCGCCATGGGTTCGTCCACCGAGCACTCCGCTTTCGGTGCGACCAAGAACCCGTGGGACACCGATCGTATCCCCGGTGGCTCCGGCGGCGGTTCGGCCGCTGCTGTCGCTGCCTACATGGTGCCCCTGGCCGTCGGTTCCGACACGGGCGGCTCGATCCGCCAGCCGGCGTTCGTGACCGGCACGGTCGGCGCCAAGCCCACCTACGGCGCGGTGTCGCGTTTCGGCCTGGTGGCCATGGCCTCGTCCCTGGACCAGATCGGCCCCGTCACCCGCACGGTCGCCGACGCGGCCGCCCTGACCGAGCTGATCGGCGGCTACGACCCCAACGATTCGACCTCCCTGAACGAGCCGGTTCCCGCGCTCACCGAGGCCGTCGAGTCCGTCGTCGCGGAAGGTTCCATGAAGGGCCTGAAGGTCGGAATCGTCAAGGAGCTGAGCGGCGAGGGCTACCAGCAGGACGTCATCGATGCCTTCAACGCCACCGTCGAGAAGCTGCGCGAGGCCGGCGCCGAGATCGTCGAGGTCTCCTGCCCGCACCTGGAGTACTCGCTGGGCGCCTACTACCTGATCATGCCCGCCGAAGTCTCCTCGAACCTGGCCCGCTTCGACGGCATGCGCTACGGCATCCGCGTCGAGCCCACCGAGGGCCCCGTGACCGCCGAGCGCGTCATGGCCGCCACCCGCGAGGCCGGCTTCGGCGACGAGGTCAAGCGCCGCATCATCCTGGGCACGCACGTGCTCTCGGCCGGCTACTACGACGCCTACTACGGCAGCGCCCAGAAGGTGCGCACGCTCATCCAGCGCGACTTCGACGCGGTGTTCGAGCAGGTTGACGTCCTCGTGTCGCCCACGGCCCCCGAGACGGCCTTCAAGTTCGGCGAGAAGACCTCCGACCCGCTGGCCATGTACCTCTACGACGTCGCGACGATCCCCGCGAACCTGGCGGGCATCCCCGGCGTGAACGTGCCCAACGCGGTGTCCTCCGAGGGCCTGCCCATCGGCTTCCAGGTGCTGGCCCCCGCGCGCGGCGACCTGGTCATGTACAAGGTGGCGTCCCTGGTGGAGGCGCTCAGCGACGACGTCGCGGGTCAGTGCCCCGCAGCTAACTGGGAGGAAAAGTGATGACTGAGCTCATGGATTACGACGAGGCGGCGCGCCGCTTCGACCCGGTTCTCGGCATTGAGGTGCACGTCGAGCTGGGCACCAAGACCAAGATGTTCGACGCGGCCCCCAACGCCTTTGGTGGCGACCCGAACACCTTCGTGACCCCCGTGTCGCTGGGTCTGCCCGGCTCCCTGCCGGTCGTCAACCACAAGGCCGTTGAGTACGCCATCAAGATCGGCCTGGCCCTGAACTGCGAGATCGCGGAGTACTGCCGTTTCGCGCGTAAGAACTACTTCTACCCGGACCTGACGAAGGCCTTCCAGACCTCCCAGTCCGACGAGCCGATCGCTCACGACGGCTACGTGGACGTCGAGCTCGAGGACGGCACCATGTTCCGCGTGCAGATTGAGCGCGCGCACATGGAGGAGGACGCGGGCAAGAACACGCACATCGGCGGTGCGGACGGTCGCATCCAGGGCGCGGACTACTCGCTCGTGGACTACAACCGCGCGGGCGTGCCGCTCGTGGAGATCGTGACCCGCCCGATCGAGGGAGCCGGCGAG
Source organism: Actinomyces sp. ICM39 (assembly GCF_000282935.1). Classification (NCBI taxonomy): domain Bacteria; kingdom Bacillati; phylum Actinomycetota; class Actinomycetes; order Actinomycetales; family Actinomycetaceae; genus Actinomyces; species Actinomyces sp. ICM39. Next base: position 2,726 of record NZ_ALCB01000007.1, on the reverse strand, counting down.
CGTGCACCCGAGGTGGCCGCCGCCTACGTGCAGGCCCTGCGCGACATCTTCCGTGCCCTCGACGTGTCCGAGGCCCGTATGGAGCGCGGCAACGTGCGCGCCGACATCAACGTGTCGCTGCGCCCGACGCCCGAGTCCCCGCTGGGTACGCGCACCGAGACGAAGAACGTGAACTCCTTCCGTGGCATCGCCTCGGCCGTGCGCTACGAGATGCAGCGCCAGGCCCAGATCCTGTCCGAGGGTGGCACGATCCTGCAGGAGACCCGTCACTACCACGAGGAGGACGGCTCCACGTCCTCCGGCCGTGAGAAGTCGGATTCCGAGGACTACCGCTACTTCCCCGAGCCCGACCTGGTTCCGATCCGCCCGGATCGCGAATGGGTGGAGGAGCTGCGTGCTTCGCTGCCCGAGCTGCCCGTCGCCAAGCGCCGCCGCCTGCGCGCCGAGTGGGGGTACGCGGACATGGAGATGCGCGACGTCATCAACGCCGGTGCTCTCGAGCTCATCGAGGCCACGGTCGCCGCGGGCTGCGATCCCGCCTCCGCCCGCAAGTGGTGGATGGGTGAGATCTCGCGTCGCGCCAAGGAACGCGAGGTTTCCCTCGACGAGGCCGGGGTCAGCCCCGCTCAGGTCGCTGAGCTGCAGGGCCTCATCGACTCGGGTCGCATCAACGACAAGCTGGCGCGCCAGGCCCTCGAGGGTGTCCTCGCGGGCGAAGGCGATCCGACGCAGGTCGTCGAGGCCCGAGGCCTCGAGGTTGTCTCCGACGACGGTGCCCTGACGGCGGCCGTCCAGGAGGCCCTGGACGCCAACCCCGACATCGTCGAGAAGATCAAGGGCGGCAAGGTCCAGGCGGCCGGCGCCCTCGTCGGCGCGGTCATGAAGGCCACCCGCGGGCAGGCTGACGCCGCCCGCGTGCGTGAGCTGATCATGGAGATGGTCGGCGCCTGAGGTTCATCCTGACGAACGTCACGGGGGCCGGGATCGATGCGATCCCGGCCCCCGTCGTCGTCTCCGGACTGTTCGCCCCGGCCTCGTGGTGATCTCCCGAGAAGGCACCCCGGCCTCGTCCCTGATCGCTCGCACGTGTCCACGTTGTGGCCTTCCCCTTCCTGGGGGAGCGGAAAGTTACCTAGGATGAGCGCTTGAGGACAGCCGGGCCGACTGTGGCCGGGCGCCCAACGAAAGGACAGACATGCGCACATCGCCGTCGTACACCGCCTCCTACCGTATCGAGGTGGACGAGAAGACGACTTCCATCGCGTCCATTGTTGACGCAGTCTCTTCGACTGGAGCGGAGATCAAGGGCCTCGACGTGGCCGACTCCGACCGCGGGCGCATCATCATTGACCTGACGTGCGACATGCGCGATTCTGAGCACCGCCGCGAGGTGCGCGACGCCATCGCTGCGCTGCCCGGCGTGATCGCCGATTCGGTCGCCGACCAGACCTTCATGAGCCACATCGGCGGCAAGGTGGAAATCCACTCCAAGGTGCCGCTGCGTAACCGCGACGACCTCTCGCGCGCCTACACGCCCGGCGTTGCCCGCGTGTGCACCGCCATCCACGACATGCCCCAGAAGGCCCACCTGCTGACCATGAAGGCCAACACGGTCGCGGTCGTCTCCGACGGCACCGCCGTCCTCGGCCTGGGCGACATCGGCCCCGAGGCCGCCCTGCCCGTCATGGAGGGCAAGGCTGTCCTGTTCAAGGAGTTCGGCGGCGTGGACGCCTGGCCGGTCGTCCTGGACACCAAGGACACCGAGGAGATCATCTCCATCGTTAAGGCGATCGCCCCCGCGTACGGCGGCATCAACCTGGAGGACATCTCCGCACCCCGCTGCTTCGAGATCGAAGAGCGTCTGCGCGCCGAGCTCGACATCCCCGTCTTCCACGACGACCAGCACGGCACCGCAATCGTGGTTCTTTCGGCGCTCATCAACGCCCTCAAGATCGTGGGCAAGAAGATCGAAGACGTGCGCATCGTCGTCTCCGGCGTCGGCGCGGCCGGCAACGCGATTATCCGCCTGCTGCTCGCCCAGGGCGCTCGCGACATCATCGGCTGTGGCCGCGACGGCGCGCTCTCCGGCGACGACACCGAAGGCATGCACCCCTCGCGCAAGGCGCTGGCCGAGGCGACGAACCCCCGCCACGTCCACGGCTCCCTCAAGGAGGTCCTCAAGGGTGCCGACGTCTTCATCGGCGTCTCCTCGGGCAACATCCTCGATCCCTCCGACGTTGAGACCATGGCTGACGACGCCATCGTCTTCGCGCTGGCCAACCCCACGCCCGAGGTCGACCCGATCGGCGCCGGCAAGTACGCCGCCGTCGTCGCCACGGGCCGCAGCGACTACCCGAACCAGATCAACAACGTTCTGGCCTTCCCGGGTCTGTTCCGCGGTCTCCTGGACGCCAAGGTCAAGGAGATCACGACCGAAGTTCTGCGCGTTGCTGCCGTGGCTATCGCGTCCGTGATCTCCGAGGACGAGCTCTCGCCCTCCTACATCATCCCCGGCGCCTTCGATAAGCGCGTTGCACCCGCGGTCTCCAAGGCCGTGCGTCGCGCCGTGCGCGACCTTCCGACCGTGGATATCCCCGTTCAGCCCGACATGGATGTGAACTGAGAGTCATTTCGGCTGCTTGGCGGGCCCGATCGCGCTGGTGATGCACGGTCGGGCCCGCCTTTTTATTGACTCTGTGTGGCGATGCAAGCTGAATTGACGTTGA
>NZ_ALCB01000006.1:0-8421 GCF_000282935.1 Actinomyces sp. ICM39 | reverse complement strand
GTTTGCGTCCGTGCTGCCTTCTCCCGCGCTCATACGCGCCTGTACCAGGGCATCCGTACTGTGAACACACCCTGTTACAGAGTCTCAACTAGTGGACATGGTGTTGCCCGGACGGAAAACGTCCGACAGACTAGATGCCATGACGACCTTCGCGAACCCCATGTGCTGCCCCTGCGGTGGCATGATGTCGCGAATGTGTATGTGATTGACGCCCCAGATACCCCTGTCAATCACCGCCGCAGTGATATACCCACGCCGATAGTGGGAGTGCGGCCCCGAAGAATCGGATACACCCATGACCCTCGTCAACACCCCTGCCGCCTCCGTCCGCGCCGCCAACGACACCCCCACCTCCTACGAGGAATTCCTCGACGTTCTCGCCGGCCTGCGACTGAGCTCCTCCCGCATCGACATTGACATCGACCGCGGCCAGGTCACCCTCGACGGACGCGACGCCGGCCTGTCCGCCAAGGAACACGACCTCCTGGCCCACCTCGCCGCCAACGCCGACCGCTCCGTCACCCGCGACGAGCTCTTCGCCTCCGTGTGGGCCGATTCCGAGCTCGGCTCCGACTCCCGCACCGTGGACGCCCACATCCGCCGCCTGCGCAAGAAGCTCTCCATCCTGCCCGACCTCATCTCCACGGTCCGCGGCGAAGGCTACCGCTTCAACTCCACCCCCTCCGTGCGCGTTCGCGTCACCCGCCCCGTCACCCTCGCCGCCTGACACTCCTCGCGGCGGACCCCGCCGCCACAACCCGCCGCGCCACCGCGCGCATCGGCCCAGCGGCCACCCAAGGCGGCTCCCAGCCCAGCCACCCGCGCGGGCCGGATAAAAGGGGAGAGGGGCCACGGCCTCGTTCCCGAAACCGCGCCCCTCTCCAGCGCTTTGTACGACCTCGTCAGATCACGAGTCGCGTGATCTCCGAATCCAGCGGCAGCTCCTCCACGTGCAGGGGCGAGGCCTCCATGCGGTGTCGAAGCCCGTCGATGTCATCCGGGTTCGACAAATCGATGCCCACTAGAGCGGGTCCAAGCTCGCGGTTGTTCTTCTTCGTGTACTCGAAGTGCACGATATCGTCCGCAGGCCCCAGCACATCCGAGAGGAAGACGCGCAGCATGCCCGGCTGCTGCGGGAAGGTCACGAGGAAGTAATGACGCAGGCCTTCGTGGCGCAGCGAACGCTCCATGACCTCGGCGTAGCGTGTCAGGTCGTTGTTACCACCCGACACGACGCACACGATCGCGCCGTCGGAGCGGCCCAGCAGCGCCTTGCGATCAGCCGGATCGGTCAAATACACGTGCGCGGCGGTGGACGCGAGAGCGCCAGCAGGCTCGGCAATGACGCCGTCGGACTGGTAGAGCTCCAGCATCTCCGTGCACACCGCGCCCTCGGGGACGACCAGCACGGAATCAACGAACTGCGAGGCGATGTGGAAGGGGAGCGAACCTGCGCGGCCCACCGCCGTGCCGTCCACGAAGGGATCGACCTTCGCCAGGGACATCGGCTGTCCCGCCTCGAGAGCAGCGTGCATCGACGCCGCGCCCGCGGGTTCCACACCGATGATCTTCACCTCCGGACGGTTCGCGCGCAGCCACGTTGCGATGCCCGCGATGAGGCCGCCGCCGCCCACGGGGACCAGGATCGCAGCTGTGTCCGCGGGCATCTGCTCCTCGAGCTCGACACCGATCGTGCCCTGACCGGCGATCGTGAAGGGATCATCGTAGGGATGAACGTAGGTGCGGCCCGTCGCGCGCGCAGCCTCCTGTGCCAGCGCGTTCGCGCGGTCGAACGTGCCATCCACGATGACCTGCTCGACCCACTGCCCACCAATCGTCGCGATACGGCGGCGCTTCTGGCGAGGTGTGTTCGAGGGCAGGTAAATCGTGCCGCGCACGCCCAGGTGGGCACACGCGTACGCCAGGCCCTGTGCGTGGTTACCGGCCGAGGCGCACACGACGCCGCGTTCGCGCTCGGCGGGGGACAGGAGCGACATGCGCGCGTAGGCGCCGCGCACCTTGAAGGAGCGGCACTTCTGCTGGTCCTCACGCTTGAGCAGAATATCCACGCCGGCCTCGGTGGACAGACGCTCGGAACGATCCAGGTTCGTGCGAACGGCAACCCCCTCCAGGGCGGTGGCTGCCTGACGGATATCCTTCGGCGTGGTCACGTGAGAACTAGCGGTCATGGGAACTCCTTCCAATACCCTTCTAGTGTAGTAGTGGCCACCGCCCCCAAGTCCCACCCAACCGTATGACCCAGAGCGCACTAACATAGAAGGCGTGAAAACTTTGAAAGACCCCCTGGTCTGGATTGACTGCGAAATGACCGGCCTGGACGTCTCAAGCGACGCCCTCATCGAGGTGGCCGTGGTCGTGACCGACGGCGACCTCACGATTGTCGACCCCGGCATGGACGTGCTGATCACGCCGCCCGCCGAAGCCCTCGACAACATGAATGACTTCGTGCGTAACATGCACACTTCCTCCGGCCTGCTCGATGACCTGCAGACGTCGGCTGTCTCCATGGAAGAGGCAACCGAGCAGGTCCTGTCCTACATCAAGCGCTTCGTGCCCCAGCAGGGCAAGGCGCTCCTGGCGGGCAACTCGGTGGGCACCGACAAGATGTTCCTCGAGGCGAACATGCCCTCTGTCATCGATCACCTGCACTACCGCCTGGTGGACGTGTCTTCCATCAAGGAACTGGCCAAGCGCTGGTACCGCGCCGCCTTCGCCGAGTCGCCCGACAAGCACGGCGGCCACCGCGCGCTGGCGGACATCCTGGAATCGATCCAGGAGCTCGAGTACTACCGCCGCGTGCTGTTCCCGGCCGAGCCGGTGACCACAGAGCGCGCGCGTGAGGTGGCTCGTGAGGTCGTCGCCCTGGGCATTCCCGCTATGGGTGAGGCCGCCGAGGCCTGATATTTATGCGTGACGCCAAGCGGCGGCATCCCTACAGGGGTGTCGCCGCTTCGCTGTTGAGAGAGCGCTGCGTGGGTGGGTGCAGCGCGTGTTCACAGGGGCGCGTGCGAGGCGCTCGTTATCCACAGGGGGACGAGGCGAACGCGCGTCATCCACAGGGTGCGCTGTGGCGCTTGAAGTGGTGCGGCGTGTGGGGCTTTCCTGGATGCATCCGGCCAACGCCGGCCAGAACGGACAAAGGACGCAACGATGCAGGACATATCGACAACCCTCAAGGGCCGTATCGGATCAGAACCGATGATGAAGCACGTCAAAGGCGATATCTGCGTGACGACCTTCCGGCTTGCGATTACGAGATGGCGTTTTACGACCGACGTGCGCACGGGTAACGCCTCCTATGTGGAGGACGGCGCCTACTGGTACACGGTCGAAACATGGGACACTCTGGCCTCCAACGTGTTCCGCAGCTGCCGCAAGGGCGATCCCGTCGTCGTGGTTGCTCGGCCCGTCCCAAACGGTTGGATCGACGGTAATGGGCAGATCAGGTCGTCGATCGTCTACCGCGCCTCCTCAGTCGGCCACGACCTGGCCCGCGGAACCTCCCAGTTCACGAAGAATGGCGCGCACGCGACCGATGAGCCTGCGGGTGGGACGCAGGGGGATCCCTATTCGACGAGGCAGGGGCCGGGATCGGTGGTCATGGCTCAGGGTGGGGAACACCAGGGGGACCCGGGCACCGATGTGCACGCTCACGCGGTCATGCCGAATGATGGAACGGACCTTCTGCCGGACGATGCGGCCCCCTCCCAGGGTGAGCCGACGTCCCACGCTCTGACTGGCGCAGTGGGAGGAGAACTCTCTCCTCTTCCCGCGCTCGAAGAACACGAAAGGTCCGAGGAAGATTCCTCGGACCCGGGTAGGAACTCGTCGTCATGCTTCGACTATTCGGCGCTGGAGCGCGAACACGCCGATGCCACGAAAAATGATGCGTTCGAGCCTCTTGATGGCGATGCGGACGAGCCGCCCGATGCCGCCTAGACGGATGCGTCCACGATCGCGACCTGCGCGATGGCGCATTCCCCGTCGTGGCTGATGGACACGAGTGCTCGCCACGTGGAAGGCGCTCCGAGTGACTCCTCGCAGGCAGCCGCGACGTCTCCGTGCAGCGCGAGAGCGGGACGGTTCCACTCGTCGTGGATCACCTCAATCTCGCGCCAGTCGACGGCGTCGGTGCCGATGAGAGGCGGGGAGCCGAAGAGGGCGCACGACCAGGCCTTGATAAAGGCTTCCTTCGCGGCCCACAGGCCGCCCGCGTGACGGGCCACGGCCTCGTCATAGCGGGCGGAACCGGGCTGCGCGCCAGAGGTAGCAGCGGCGCGGGCGCGGACCCGGCGGGCCTCCCTGGGCGTGAGGACGCCGCTGAGGAAGGCCGAGCCCGGCTCCCTCACCTGAGCGGCAAACTCAGGGAGGGAGACCAGGTCAACGCCGAGTCCGCGCATCGCTCACTTGCCTTCCGGCAGGTGGTAGAAGCCGTCCTCGCCGAGGCGGGCGTTCGGATCCAGCAGGATCGCGGCTTCGACCTCGTGCGCGTCACCGGCAACGCCAGCAGCCGGGTCGTCGGGCAGGCGACGGCCCTCGACCGAGGTGAACAGCGGGGCGTGGCCCAGCATGCCCATCTCGATGTGACGCTGGCCGTTGCGCAGGCGACGATCCGACGCAGCGCGCCACGCCTCGAGGCGCTCGCGTCCCGCTTCGCGCTCCACGATGGCCTCGAAGGCGGCCGGGTTGACCAGCGCCAGGAAGCCGGAGACGTGGCCGAAGCCGAGCGAGGTCGCGAACGCCGCACGCACCGGTCCACGAGAGGACAGGTTGAGCGGGGAACGCAGCCACACGAGCGGGCTGTACTTCTCCATGGCGTCGTCGACGCAGTCCAGCGCGACGTTGGCGGGGATCTGACCCGTGCGGAACACGTCAATGATGCCGCCCACCTGGAACACGCAGGCGCCGCCCTTCGCGTGACCCGTGAGGGTCTTCTGCGAGATGACGAGCAGCGGGTTTCCGGGGGTGCGACCCAGCGCCATGCCGACGCGGGTGTGCAGATCCGACTCGTTGGGGTCATTGGCGTTTGTGGACGTGTCGTGCTTGGACACGAAGGCCACGTCGTCGATGCCCACGCCGAGTTCGGCGAGGTTGCGGGCGATCACTGAGTCGCGTCCGCCGCGCGCCACCGCGAGGGCACCCAGGCCGGGTGCCGGAATCGAGGTGTGCGCGCCGTCGCTGAAGGTCTGCGCGTGCGCCACGACAGCCAGGACCGGCAGGTTCATGTCGAGCGCCACCGACGCGCGAGTCAGCAGCACGGTGCCGCCACCCTGCGCCTCGACGAAGCCGCCGCGGCGGCGGTCGTTAGCGCGCGAGACGAAGCGCGAGGAGATACCGCGAGCGAGCAGCTCGTTCGAGTTCGCCGTCGCGTTCATCGCGCCGAAGCCCACGATCGACTCGACCTGGATGTCGTCGATCGCGCCGGCCACGACGAAGTCGGCCTTGCCGGCCTTGATCTTGTCGAGGCCCTCCTCGATGGACACCGCGGCGGTCGCGCAAGCGCCGACCGGGTTGATCATCGAGCCGTAGCCGCCCACGTAGGACTGCATGGTGTGTGCAGCCACGACGTTGGGCAGGGTCTCCTGCAGGATGTCCTGCGGGTAATCCTCGCCCAGGAAGCGGTCGACAAACAGCTTGTGCATCGAGCGCATGCCACCGAAGCCGGTGCCCTGCGTGGAGGCCACGGTCGCCGGGTGGACGACGCGCAGCAGCTCGGCGGGGCTGAAGCCGGCCGACACGAATGCGTCCACGGCGGAGACCAGGTTCCACACGGCGATCGGGTCGATCGAATCCAGCATCGAGGCCGGGATGCCCCAGCGAGCCGGATCGAAGTCCGTCGGGAACAGGCCGCCGATGCGGCGGTTCAGCGTCGCGCGACGCGGCACGCGCACCTGGGCGCCGGACTTGCGGGTCACCTGCCACTCACCGAACGCGGTCTGCTCAATGACGGTGAACTGCGGGTCGGCCTCGGCGTAGGAGCGCGCCTCGGCCTCGTCCTCGACCGTGAAGGTGATGTCGCGGTCCAGGAAGACCATCGCGGACTCGGGCGTGTAGCCGTCGTGCAGTGGGCCATCGTCGTGGAAGAAGCGCACGCCGGAGCGGGCCACGACCTCGTCGCGGTAGCGATCGAAGATCTCCGACTCGGGCACCAGCTGGTCGTCCTTGTCGTACCAGCCGCCCACCGGGGTGTCCGACCAGGTCAGCAGGCCGGTCATCCACGCCAGCTCGAGCACGCCCGCGGGGGTGAGCTCGACGGAGCCGTCGGTGTGGATACCGAGCTCGGCCTGGACGCGGGTACGAGCGCTGCCCCACGGGCCGACCTCGCCGTGACCGACGATGACGACCGTGTCGGCCAGCGACGCGGTGGTGTTGCCCCACTGCGAGGGGTCGACATGCGGCACGGTGACCTGCGAGGGCGAGGGCAGCGCGGAGACGGTCGCGACCGGCTCGGCGATGGGTGCCTCGGGAGTGGCGGCCTCGGCCTGAGCGCGCAGGGCGCGCAGGTCGATGGAGGAGTCCAGGCCGCCGGTCAGGTCGGCGTCCACCGGGGCGGTGGCAGCCTGTGCGCGCACCTCGGCGCTCGACAGGTTGAGCAGCTGCTCGGCCATTTCCTCGGTCGACCAGGTGCGAACACCTGCGGACTCGACGGCGGCGACCATCGGGTCGTTGCCGCCCATGAGGCCGGTGCCACGCACCCAGCCGATACGCGGGTGAGCGATCGAGATGCGCGATCCCCAGATCGGCTCGGCCGCCCAACGGGTTGCGATGGCGTCGAAGGATGCCTTCGCCTCGGCGTACGCGCCGTCGCCACCGAAGATGCCGCGGTTCGGGGAACCGGGCAGCACGACGTGCAGGCGGTGGTCGGCGTGCGTGTCGGAACCGATCGCGCACAGGCCGGCGATGGAACGCTCGACGCTCCATAGCAGCAGGCGCATCTGGTTCTCAGAGGCCGGGCCCGCGTCGGCCAGCGTGCCGGAAACGCGAGGAGCGGCGAAGGGGTAGAACAGCGTCGGGACCAGGGCTTCCTTGGTCACCTTGACGTCGGCGCCCACGGACTTGGTCTGCTCGGTGCCGATCCACTCCACGAGCGCGTCCACGTCGCGGTAAGAGGCCAGGTTGGCGGGAACCAGCCACAGCTTCGCGCCGCCAGCGGCATGCGTGCGGTAGAGCTCCTTGGCGAAAGCCAAGCGCGATGCGGAGATCGACGAGGAGGTCGCGATGACCGTCGCGCCACCGGCGAGCAGGCCGCCCACGACCGCGCCGCCGATGGAGGCGGGGGTCATGCCGGTGACCACGGCGACGTCGTTCGCGTAGGGCAGGTCCTCGGTGGAAGACATCGCGTCGGCCGCGATCTGCTCGAGGCGAGCCGCGCGATCGTGATCGCCCTCAGCGCGCAGGCGGTTCGCCCAGTACGAGGCCTGCTCGGCCACTGCGCGGCCGGTGCCCACGAAGGACGCGCCCTCGGCGAGCGTGCCTTCGGCGACGTAGCGGGCGACGTCCTCACGGGCGGAGGCCCAGCGGTCATCCAGCAGGACGGCGCGCGCCGCGTCGAAGCGAGGCTCGACCAGGTCAACCCAGCCCGAACCCAGCTCGGCGGCCACAGCGTCGATGACGCGCGCGTCGTCGGAGGAGTCCTCGCCGGTGGGGGCGGGGGCGTTCAGACCCAGCTCGGACAGGATCGTGCGAGCGGTCTTGGCCAGGACGCCGTCCTCGCCCGTCACGGACGCGGCGTAGGCGTCCAGTGCGGCGGAGTCAACGACGCCGCCACCGGAGGCGCCACCGGCGCTCGGCAGGGACACGGCGATACCCTCGCGGGCAGCGACGGCTGCCACTGCAGCATCGATGAGGGCATCGACGCCAGCGGCGTTCGTCGGGGCATCCAGCGGCAGGGTCGCCAGGTCGCCGTCGCGGGTCGAGGCGCCCTCACGGGTGCCCAGGACGACCTCGGCGGTGACGTGCTGTGCCCAGCCGGGTCCCAGCTGCCACGTGCCGGTGACGCGGTCGGCGATGTGGCCGGCCTTGACGCCGGCGGCGCCGAACAGCTTGCGCGTGCGTTCCTTGACGGCCTCAGCCAGGACCGGGCCGAAGGGCTTGTAGCCCTTGGCGGCCTTGTCGACCGTCGCGGACAGCGTGGCCACGTCGGCCTCGCCGGCGCCGTCGATCGAGTTCAGGCCCAGCTCGGAGGACATGTCCATGAGCAGCTGGTTACGGCGCGAGGACACGCCGTTGGTCAGCGACTCGGTCGTGTCGGTGGCGCCGACCTCGTCGATGCGGATCTTCGCGGACAGAGCCAGCAGGGCGACGATGGCGGAGGACGCCGTGAAGGGCAGGTCCGCGACGTCGGCGCCCGAGGGGCCGCCGGTCGGGGCAGCGGGGGCGGGGGCCGGAGCAGCCTCGGCG
>NZ_ALCB01000005.1:0-5636 GCF_000282935.1 Actinomyces sp. ICM39 | reverse complement strand
TGTGTGTCTGCGCGGCCCCCGGCCTTTTTGTGGTTGTGTGGGTTGTGTGTTGTGGGCTTGTGTATGGCTGGGCTTACACGCCGTGTGTGGGGAGAGTTTTGTACCGGTTCGGCCTTGAGGTGGGGGTTGCCGGGAGAGTTTTGTACCGGGGCGTGTGCGCTGCGTGGCTAGTCGGTGGTGGTCGGCGGGAGAAAGTTCTCCCTGCTCGGGTTGTTTGCGTCTGGACCGGGAAAAAGTTCTCCCTGCTCGCGCTAAATGGGCTGAAATGGGCGTTTTTTGCTGTGTGGGGAGAGTTTTGTACCGGTTTGGCCTTGAGGCGGGGGTTGCCGGGAGAGTTTTGTACCGGTGGGCGCCCGTACGGGGCTTTACGGGTCAGCAATGGAAAATTTCAACGCCAGTAACGCGACGGTCGGCACGTGTGCGGTGGCCACCTGAGGGGCCGCGATAGCCACTCGGTGGGCCGCGAGTCTTACCTGGTGCTGCCGCCATGAGGCCACAAGTGCCGGATGGCGCCGCCGGTGTAGAAAATCGCTCCTGTGTGCAACCCGCGAGCGTGCTTGTGGGGTCATGTGGCTAGCATGAACGACATGAGTGCCCCCACCGCCGACACGAACACCCACCAGATCGGTGCTACCTCCACGGTCCCACGCGTTGTCAAGCCGTTCCCCGCGTACGTGCGCGCCCTGTTCGTCTTGTTCTGCGTGGTGCCTCCGGCGTGGGGGTTCATTGATTTCCTCAGTAGGGATAACTGGACGCAGTGGGCATTCCAGTTGAGCCAGGCGCGAGTGATCATCGCGGCCATAGCAGTCCTCGCGTTCCTCCCCATCGTCCGGGCGGTGTTCGGGCGTTTCATCCTCGACCTAATCCGCAGAATCAAGCCGATGCGCAGCGGCAAGCACGCGACGGAAGCCCACCCCGGCACCATGTTCCTGGGGGTCGTGGCCTCGCTCGTGGTGCTTGGACTGGTTGGTCTGGTCGCGTGGGGCATGTGTGGTCAGGCTGCCCTCGACTGGCGCGACGGTCCGGTGACCCGCGAGGGAGTCACGTGCACCGCCATGAATCCCGAGCAACGCGACGATGGGCCGTTCGTGCACATCGAGCTGACTGAAACCGAAGGGGTCGTGCGCGCCTACGACCTGCGCCAATACGAGCTCGATCGCCACGCAGAGAAGGGGACGCCCCTCTACAACACGATCGTCGAGGCCTGTCGTACCCCCGGCGCCGAGATTGGGATCAGCATCTACGACCGCACGGGCATCATCGTCGACGCGTGGAAGCGCTAGCGCGAAGTAGGTACACGCTCTACTGACGGACCGAGGCGTCTGCGATGATGCTTGTGCGTTCGTAGATTGAGATGCTGATGCGTGTGTCGGGCGATTGGCAAGCTGCTGCGACGGTGGCGTAGGTGGCTGACCGTTTCTGCTGCGTCTTGAAGTCTTCCCTATTCAGCTCGATGTGTTGGATGTTTCCTTCGGCGTCGACCAGGTCGAACATTGTTCGGGCAGGGTGTCGCCGATACCCTTTGGTTTCTTGTAGATTCTGGCAGGTCAGGCCCTCGTAGTGCGCAGGTCCCTCCCACCAGTCCAGAAGCGCGGGGAGGTACCCCGCCCCGAACTCGGTGTAGGCGAATGCGAATGCCGAGGCGGAGAACACGAACGCGGCAGTGGCGACCCCGGGATGCGGGGCGCGCGCGTGGCGCCCACGGACGGGCAGTAGGAAACGACGAAGGGTGTCCCGGATCATCCAACGCAGGGCAGCCCACACGATCGGCACCCACCCGATGCACAGTAGTGCGAACAGGGGAAGCGTCGCCAATGTGGCGCGCATCGTCAGCGGTCCCAGCATCGGCTTGCCGAACGGGATCCAGATGAACACGCCGACGAGAATCAGGACGACAACGACGATGAGGCGCGTGAGGCGCCGCTCCCACGGCTTCGACGCCGGTGCCGAGATCGAGCCAGAGCCCCCGCTTTCTCCCCGCGGGGAAGGCTGAGCGGGTGTCGTCGTGGTCATGCGCTCATGCTAATCGACGAGGCCGGGGAGCGCGGGTATGCGAAGGGGGCCGCGCAGACGCAAGTCCGCGCGGCCCCTTCGCAAGCAGTCAGCTCAGTGCTCGCCCTCGTGCTCCTTCAGGCGCTCGTAGGAGCGGCGAATCTCGGCCTCGGCCTCTTCGCGACCCACCCAGTGGGCACCCTCGACGCTCTTGCCGGGCTCGAGGTCCTTGTAGACCTCGAAGAAGTGCTGGATTTCCAGGCGGTGGAACTCCGACACGTCGTCGATCTCGGTACGCCAGGAGGCGCGCTGATCGGAGGCGGGGACGCACAGGACCTTGTCGTCGCCGCCCTTCTCGTCGCGCATGCGGAACATGCCGAGCGCGCGGCAGCGGATCACGCAGCCGGGGAACGTGGGTTCCTCGAGGAGGACCAGGGCGTCCAGCGGGTCGCCGTCCTCGCCCAGGGTGTCGTCGATGAAGCCGTAGTCATCGGGGTAACGAGTGGAGGTGAAGAGCATGCGATCCAGGCGGATGCGACCCGTCACGTGGTCGATCTCGTACTTGTTTCGGTTCCCCTTGGGGATCTCGATGGTCACGTCAAATTCCATGGCCGCGCCTTCCTCATTAGCCCCGAAACTCGGGGGTCCGGTTGGTTGTGTCGGCGCATGGACGGGTAGTGTAGGTACCGAAGTAACCACGAAGGGAAATCCATGCATCGCACGTCTATGGGGGCCATTGTAAGCGCTAGCGCCGCACTCGTGGCGACGGCGGCGCTCGTGGGTGCCGGTTGTGCCCCGCAAACGGCCACTCCGGCGGACGCCCCCACGGCCTCGACCCTTGAAGCTGCGCCGATTTCCGGCGATGCGAAGGGCGCCGGGAACCCGGTCTCCGCCGAGGATGTCCAGGCGCTGTGGGCGCCGGTTGCGGCTGCCGCGGCGGAGGGTGGATACACGGCGTGGGGCACGGTCGTGGATGCCCAGACCGGTGAGGTGCTGCTGGACGCGGATGCGTCGACGGCGCACACGCCTGCCTCGACGACGAAGACTCTCGCTGCTTTTTCGGCGCTCACCCACCTGGATCCGACGGCGACGCTGACGACGAGCGCGCTCCTGGGTGCCGACAACCAGACTCTCTACCTGGACTCCGAAGGCGATCTGCTCCTCGGCATCGGCACCTCCGACGAGGTCGAGGTGTCCGGACGCGCCGGCCTGCAGACGCTCGCCAACGATGCGGCGGCGGCCCTCGCGCAGCGTGGCATCACCTCGGTGACCCTGAACTGGCGTGGCACTCTCTTCGAGGGGGCGTCGCACCTCGCGTCCTGGGATGCGCAGGAGGTCGGCGCCTACGAGGGGCACGTCGGGCCGATGGCGATCGACGCGGGACGCACCTACGAGGGCGCCAACGCTTTCTACTCGGATGCTCCGGGACGCGTCGCGCAGGTGTTCTCGCAGGCGCTGGGCGCAGCCGGCATCAGTGCGACGCTCGGCGAGGCCGGGGACGCCCCGGCGGGCGCGGCCGCTATCGCCTCGGTGTCCTCTGCGACGATGGGAGAGCAGCTGCGCTGGATGCTCGCGCACTCCGACAACACGCTCGCCGACCAGTACTGCCGTTTCGCCGCGCGCGCGGCGGGAGCCCCCTCGACCTACGAGGGTGCGACCGACACGGTGCGCGCCGCACTCATTGGCGCCGGCATTCCCACGGACGGCCTGACCCTCGAGGACTGCTCGGGCCTGTCGAGCAACGACAAGATCAGCGCCGACACGCTCGTCGGCGTCCTCAAGGCGTCCTACGCGGGGCAGGGGACCGGTGCGAACACGATGCGTCTGCTCCCGTGGGCGGGCCTCGTCGGTACGCTCTCCAAGCGCATGACTGAGGAACCCGCGGTCGGAAACGTGCAGGCCAAGACGGGCGCCCTCCAGGAGGTCACCTCCCTGTCCGGGTCCGTCATGACGACGAGTGGGCGCGTCCTCCTCGTGTCGATCGGGCATGACCGCGTGACCGAGGGGGCCTACGCCACGCGCGGCCGCCTGGACGCCTTCGAGGAAGGCCTGGCCGGGCTAAACTAGGGACATGGATATGCCGTTTGGCCCGCGCGACGTCGCGGGAGTTCTCGCCTCGCTGTCGTATGCGGGACCGTCGGCCTCTCGCGTCGGTGCCTCCGCCGTGGTGGCGCGCCTGCGCCGCTCGGTGGAGTGGTCGAACCGCAGGCTCGCCGATCTCTCCACCCTGCCCGAGGCCTCTGCGACGGTGGCCGCCTCCTCGACCCTCGTCGTGGACCGGCGCGGCCTGATTCGGTCGGTGGGCTCCCTGCTGGAGCGTTTCGAGGACAAGCGCACCCCCCTCGTGCTGGCCGCCGAGGCCATCATCTTGCGTGCCCTGTCGAAGGACGCGACGGGCATCTGGGACATTAACGCTGGCCGCCGCGTCCTCGTGGCCCCCAACGTGCTCGCCGACGCCCAGCGCTACGCCCTCGATCAGACGGATTGGTGCCGCTGGGTGTCCCTGTGCACGGGCCTGCGCGGCGTGCACCTGACGTATGCGCCCCACCTGGTTCCCTACATCGCGGACCTGATTCAGGCGCTGCCCGAGCGCAGTGACGAGCTCGTGCGCATAGTTCTACTCCTCGATGCGCTGCCCACGGCTGAGATGGAGGTCCTCACGCCCCGCGACCTGCCCTCGATCCAGTGGCTGCGCACTCACCGCGCGCACGCCGGTGGGGTGGCCCTGGTGCGCGCGTGCGCGGCGGCCGGTATGCCGTTGGCCGGGGTCGAGGCCATGCAGGCCCAAACCGAGGGTTTCGCGCGCACCGTTGTGCGCGAGGGGGCGATCGCCCATCTCCTGTCGGGCGTCGAGGCCCTGCCCTCCGCCCGCGAGTACGCGGAGCCTTCCGCGTGGCTGGCGCGTGTGCGCTGACGCCTCGAGCCGTGTGGGGCCGAATCCGAGCGGCCCTCTGCGCGCCTGCTCCCTGGCGGTGCGCGCTCAGCTGACCTCGTACATCGACGAGGCAGGGGCCCCTCCCGCTCTCATCGTCGGCTTGTCGGGTGGTGCGGACTCGCTGGCGCTGGCGCTGACGACGATTGATGTGGCCGCGCGAGCGGGAATCCCCGTTGTCACGGTGACTGTCGATCATGGGCTGCGCGCGGGCAGTGGTGACGAGGCGCGCGAGGTCGCGGACCTGGCCGAGTCCCTGGGCGCGCGAGCCCTCGTCGAGACCGTGGCTGTTGATGGCAGGGGAGGCCCGGAGGCTTCAGCCCGGGACGCTCGCCGAGCCGCCCTGCGAGCGGTCGGTCTGCGAGAAAACGCTCCGATCCTCCTCGGACACACGATGGACGACCAGGCCGAGACGGTGCTGCTGCGCCTGGCGCGCGGCTCCGGCCCCTCCTCCCTGCGCGCTATCGCTCCGATCTCGCGCGATGACGACGGGGTGACGTGGCTGCGCCCGCTGCTCGGGCTGCGGCGATCAGACACGGAGGCGGCGTGCGAACAGGCGGGCCTGACGCCTGTGGAAGACCCGACGAACGATGTTGACGGCCCGTGGCGGGCCGCCGACGGGAGTCCGCTGCGGCGCTCGGCCCTGCGTCACCGCGCGATCCCGGCCCTGGCCTCGGCCCTCGGAGTGGACCCGGTTCCCGCGCTGGCCCGC
>NZ_ALCB01000004.1:0-5133 GCF_000282935.1 Actinomyces sp. ICM39 | reverse complement strand
TTTGCTCAGTAAATGGGAGTAAGGCCCTAGTAGCGGAGGCGCAGGTCACGTAGAATAGGAAACGATAGGCACACTGGGCCTCGTGGCCCGCTCCGTCAACGAAAGATGGCAGAAAAATGAGCACAGTTCGTATCGGTGTCCTCACGTCGGGCGGTGACGCCCAGGGAATGAACGCGGCTGTTCGAGCCGTCGTGCGTACGGCGCTCGCGCGCGGCGCACAGCCCTACGCGATCTACGAAGGCTGGCAGGGTGCCTGCGTGGGTGGCGATTCCATTAAGAAGATGGAGTGGTCGGACGTGTCCTCGATCCTGGCCGAAGGTGGCACGGTGATCGGCACGGCTCGAAGCGCTGACTTCCGCACGTACGAGGGCCGCCACCGCGCGGCCGCGAACCTGCTCGAGCACGGAATCGATCACCTCGTCGTAATCGGTGGCGACGGATCCCTGTCGGGTACGCACGAGTTCCGCGGCGAGTGGGCGCAGCACGTCGCCGAGCTGGCCGCCGAGGGCGTGATCTCGCCCGAGACCGCCGCCGAGCACCCGGCTCTCATCATCGTCGGCCTTGTTGGCTCGATCGACAACGACATGGTGGGTACGGACATGACGATCGGTGCGGACACTGCGCTGCACCGCATCCTGGACGCTATTGACCAGCTGACCAGCACGGCGGCCTCGCACCAGCGCACGTTCGTCGTCGAGGTCATGGGTCGCCACTGCGGTTACCTGCCCCTCATGGCGGCTGTCGCGGGCGGTGCCGACTACGTGTTCACGCCCGAGGATCCGGCGGGCCCGGGCTGGCAGGACGACCTGGCCGAGCACCTGCGCCTCGGCCGCGAGGCCGGCCGCCGCGAGTCCATCGTCCTGGTGGCTGAGGGCGCCCACGACCGCGACGGCAACGAGCTGTCGACGCAGCTGATCGCCGACACGATCGAGGAACGCACCGGTGAGGACGCCCGCGTGACGATCCTCGGCCACGTTCAGCGCGGCGGCACCCCGTCGGCTTACGACCGCTGGATGTCGACACTGCTGGGCTACGCGGCCGTCCAGGAGATCCTCGAATCCACACCCGAGGATGAGCCCGTCATCCTGGGCGTGCGACGCAACCGCATCACCCGCATCCCCCTCATGAAGGCCGTGCATGACACGCGCGCGGTCAAGGACCTGATCGCGGCCGGCGACTACGCCGCGGCCCAGGCCTCGCGCGGCTCGTCCTTCTCGTCGATGGTGGGCATCAACCAGATCCTGTCCACGCCCCCGCAGCTCACCCCCGAGCCGACGGGCGAGATCAAGCGCGTCGCGATCCTGCATGCGGGCGGCCTGGCCCCCGGCATGAACACGGCGGCCCGCGTGGCCGTGCGCCTGGGTATCGCGCGCGGATGGACGATGCTCGGCGTCGACGGCTCGTGGAGCGGGCTTGCGGATGACCGCGTGCGTGAACTGAGCTGGTCGGACGTCGAAGGCTGGGCCTTCAAGGGTGGCGCAGAGCTCGGGACCAAGCGTGACATTCCGCCGGTCGAGCAGTTCTACGCGCTGGGTCGCGCCATCGAGCGCAACGAGATCGACGCCCTCCTCATCATCGGCGGCATGAACGCCTACCTGGGCGTCCACGCGATCACCTCGGAGAAGGACCGCTACCCGGCGTTCCAGATCCCGATGCTGCTCATCCCCGCCTCGATCGACAACAACCTGCCGGGCTGCGAGCTTGCGATCGGCACGGACACGGCAATCAACAACGCGACGTGGGCGATCGACCGCATCAAGGAGAGCGCGGCGGCCTCCAAGCGCTGCTTCATCGCCGAGACGATGGGGCGCCGCTGCGGCTACCTGACTCTCATGAGCGCCCTGTCGAGCGGCGCGGAGTACATGTACATCAACGAGGAGTCCCCCTCCCTCGAGCAGATCGCCGCGGACGCCGATCGGATGGTCGCTTCCTTCAAGTCCGGCCGACGCCTGTTCCTCACGCTGCTCAACGAGTCGGCGTCCCAGTACTACGACCGCGAGTTCCTGGCCGACGTGTTCAACGCCGAGTCCGAGGGGATCTACGACGTGCGGCACCAGGCCCTCGGCCACATGCAGCAGGGTGGCTCGCCCTCGCCGTACGACCGCTTGCTGGCTACGCGCCTCGTGGCGCGGGCCTTCGAGCAGCTCCTCGACCAGTTCGATCGCGGCGACCGCGGCGCCTACTACATCGGCCAGGTCGGCAACGCCGTCGAGGCGCGGCCGGTCAAGAACATGTTCGACGACCTCGACATCGAGAATCGTCGTCCCTTCGTCCAGTGGTGGCGTGACCTCGTCCCCGTCCAGCGCATCGTGTCGCTGCAGAACCCGGGCATCGAAGCCACTCCCATCCCCATCGACGATCCGGTCGCCTGACCGGGTTCTCCCGACGCCGTACGAGGCCGTGGTTCCGTGAGCACTTGCGGGCCACGGCCTCGTCGTTTCAGAAGCGAGAAACGAGGGTGACCGGGGGCGCAGACCCCGCTAAACTAAAGTGCGAACCAATCTCTACTGTCAGGAGACCCCATGAGTGATATCCCCGTGATCGACCCGACGATGACCCCCGCGTGGGACACGCTCGACCAGCTGGCCGACAACTTCGATCCCGACCTGCGCAAGCTGTTCGCGGACGACCCCAACCGCACCCAGACTTTCACCTTCGACGCTGCCGACCTGCACGTCGACCTGTCGAAGAACCTCGTGTGCCCCACGCTGGTGGGCCACCTCCTCGCCCTCGCTGAGCAGACCGGCGTCCTGGAGCTGCGCGACCGCATGTACGCGGGCGAGCACATCAACGTCACTGAGGACCGCGCCGTCCTGCACACCGCGCTGCGCCGCCCCGCGACCGACTCCCTGACGGTCGACGGCCAGGACGTGATCGCCGACGTGCACGAGGTCCTCGAGAAGGTTTACGCCTTCGCCCGCCGCGTCCGCTCCGGCGAGTGGGTCGGCATCACCGGCAAGCCCGTCAAGACCGTCGTCAACGTCGGCATCGGCGGCTCCGACCTGGGCCCCGTCATGGCGTACGAGGCCCTCAAGCCCTACGTCCAGGAGGGCCTGGAGTGCCGCTTCATCTCCAACATCGACCCCACCGACGCGGGCGAGACCACGAAGGACCTGGACCCCGAGACGACTCTCGTGATCGTCGCGTCCAAGACCTTCACGACGCTCGAGACCATCACGAACGCCAAGGTCGTGCGTGCCTGGCTGCTCGACGGCCTGCGTGAGCGCGGCATCGTCACCGACGAGGCCTCCGAGAAGGAAGCGATCGCCAAGCACTTCGTCGCCGTGTCCACCGCCCTGGACAAGGTCGCCGAGTTCGGCATCGACCCCGCCAACGCCTTCGGCTTCTGGAGCTGGGTGGGCGGCCGCTACTCCGTGGATTCCGCCGTGGGCACCTCCCTGGCCGTCGCGATCGGCCCCGAGGGCTTCGCCGACTTCCTCGCCGGCTTCCATGCGATGGACCGCCACTTCGCCGAGGCCGCGCCCGAGAAGAACGTGCCCCTGCTGATGGGCCTGCTCAACGTGTGGTACTCCAACTTCCTGGGCGCCGACACGCACGCCGTCCTGCCCTACTCCCAGTACCTGCACCGCTTCCCCGCGTACCTGCAGCAGCTGACCATGGAGTCCAACGGCAAGTCCGTGCGCCGAGACGGCAGCCCCGTCACCTACGAGACCGGCGAGGTATTCTGGGGTGAGCCCGGCACCAACGGTCAGCACGCCTTCTACCAGCTGATCCACCAGGGCACCCGCATGGTTCCCGCCGACTTCATCGCGTTTGCGAACCCGACGTGGGCGCTGGGTGACGGCGACGCCGACATGCACGAGCTGTTCCTGTCGAACTTCTTCGCCCAGACCAAGGCTCTGGCCTTCGGTAAGACCAGCGAGGAGGTGCGCGCCGAGGGCACGCCCGAGGCTATCGTCTCCGCCCGCGTGTTCACCGGCAACCGTCCCACGACCTCGATCATGGCCCCCGCCCTGACCCCCTCGGTCCTGGGCCAGCTGATCGCCCTGTACGAGCACATCACCTTCGTCGAGGGTGCCGTGTGGGGTATCGACTCCTTCGACCAGTGGGGCGTCGAGCTGGGCAAGGTGCTGGCTAAGCAGATTCTTCCCGCGATCGAGGGCTCGTCCGAGGCCCTGGATGCGCAGGATCAGTCCACCCGCGCTCTCATCGAGTACTACCGTGCGAATCGCACGAAGTAATCGCATCTGATTCTCGGGGGTCGCGCCGGCTTGGTGCGGCCCCCGACGTGTATCTGGGTGAGGCGGTGGGAGCGTGTAGCCCCCGCCGCCTCGCCGTTTGTGGGGACGAGGCCGGGGTATGGCCTGTGCCGCCAATTCTTCCCACGGCATGTGTTACGCCGTGTGTCCGTGGGCTTAGGCGAAGGGGACGCGTGGCATGCCGAACAGGGCCTGGCAGGCTTCCTTGGTGCTTTCGATGTGTGCGATCTCGAGGAGGCGTTCGGGCGAGTGCTTCAGGAACCAGGGAAGGTTGGCGGCAACCTGTGAGGAGTCGTTTGCGATGATCCCCGTGGATGAACCCTCATGGAGTAGTTCTCCTGTTTTGGGATCTTGTGACCAGTGTGGGGCGGGGGAGAGTCGTCTGAATGCAATGCCGATATCCTCCAGCTGCCAGCTAAGCCGAAGGAAGTCAAACAATTCCATCACGAGCCATTGCTTAACTGGGATCAGATCGTTGGCGCGTATGTCGCCACGAGGCCTGTAAGACCGTTCACTTGTGCCGCCGAAATAAAAGGCGTTCTCGTGCCAGATGTGAATGAGGACCTGCGGATCCGGTCCAGGGAAGATGATGTGTTCTTCGGCCAGTTCATGTACTTCTCTTTTTGCAGAAGAAACGACTGTTTCAATGAACTCGTCGTCGCTGATCGTTGTCATAGTCCGTAGTGTCTTATGCTTTCCTGAGTCGTTTGTCGAGGACTTGAGGCTGGCTGGCCCAAGCCGGTGGCCTCGTCAGCGTGCGTGGAAGCGGGTAGGCGCTCAAAGAGAGCAACGTATCCGGCGCCGGACGGTTTGAGGACGAGGGAGAGCAGGTCCTCGCTTGACGTGCCCATCAGGTACGACAGAGGCACCAGGGCAGCTGGCGAGAGGTTTGTGTATGTTTTGGGAATGGGGG
>NZ_ALCB01000003.1:0-11815 GCF_000282935.1 Actinomyces sp. ICM39 | reverse complement strand
GATCAAGCGCACACGAATATCTCGCGTGTTTTCGAAAGGTGTTCCGCGCCATGTTTCCGCGACCCGAGCTTCTCGCTTCGTTCACTGCCGTTCGGCGCAACAAGGAAAACAATACGCACTTGTCCGAGCATCGTCAAATCAAGCGCAATCGATGCAGCTACACCTCAACTTTCGCAGGATATCAACGATTTTTCGCGCCACACACACCCAATCCGCCCGAAAATCGGCGATTTTAATGCTCCAGACCACAAGGATTTGGGCGAAATGTGCGCCAGCACTCACAAGATTCACGAGTAACTCAACGAAGAGTCGCTTACCGTCAGCGTCTGAACTGCCGACACGGC
The DNA here is from genome assembly GCF_000282935.1 of Actinomyces sp. ICM39. Classification (NCBI taxonomy): domain Bacteria; kingdom Bacillati; phylum Actinomycetota; class Actinomycetes; order Actinomycetales; family Actinomycetaceae; genus Actinomyces; species Actinomyces sp. ICM39. Next base: position 11,471 of record NZ_ALCB01000003.1, on the reverse strand, counting down.
CAAAGCCATCACGTTTTTTAGTAAAGTCTTTACCTTCCGTTGACCGAGGCGCTATACTCGTGCTCATCAGTGCGGCTCGGCCGCTTCTATGACCGTCCATCAACGCTAGGAACAACGATGAATGGAACCCTCCGCCCGGCCTTTGATCTCGCCGGCACTCTCGACACGATCTCGGGCTTTATGTATACGTACCTGCTGGTCGCCCTTCTGATTGGCGTCGGCTTGTACTTCTTTGTGCGCACGCGTGCGCTGCCCCTTCGTCTGTTTAAGGAAGCGATCCGCGTCGTGACTGAGCCTCCCCACGAGGAAGGCGAGGTTTCCTCGTTCCGCGCCCTGATGGTCTCCACGGCCTCGCGCGTGGGCGTCGGCAACATTGCCGGTGTTGCGACGGCGGTGACGCTCGGCGGCGCCGGCTCCGTCTTCTGGATGTGGGTCATCGCGACCCTCGGTGGCGCATCCGCCTTCATCGAGTCGACGCTCGCACAGATCTACAAGAAGCAGGGACCCCACCACTCCTACGGCGGTCCTGCCTACTACATTCAGACAGCCCTCAAGCAGAACTGGCTTGCCACGCTCTTCGCGTCGGTGCTCATCCTGACCTACATGGGCGGCTTCAACCTGCTCGCCTCCTTCAACGTCGCCGACGCGTTCACCGAGTACAGCTGGGCGAACGAGTGGACGCCGTGGATCGTTGGCGCCATCCTCGCGGTGCTTATGGCCGGCTCCATCTTCGGCGGTACGCGTCGTCTCACCGACGTCACCGCCCTGCTTGTGCCGGTCATGGCCATCATCTACCTGGGCGTCGGCCTGGTCGTCGTCGCGCTCAACTACCAGAACATTCCCGCGATGTTCTCGGCGATCTTCAGCGGCGCTTTCGACTTTAAGGCGATTTTCGGTGGCTTCGCCGGCTCCGCGATGATGTACGGCATCAAGCGTGGCCTCTACTCGAACGAGGCCGGCGTCGGTTCCGCGCCGAACGCCGCCGCCTCCGCCTCCGTGTCGCACCCCGCCAAGCAGGGCCTCGTCCAGATGCTCTCGGTCTTCATCGACACCATGGTGATCTGCACGCTTACCGCGTTCGTGGTTCTCTCCTCGGGCGTTGGCAATGACAACGGCGTGACGGGAGCTCCCCTCGTGAAGGACGCGATGGCCACCGTTTTGGGTCAGCCGGTCGCGCAGGTCTTCATCTCGGTCGCGCTGTTCCTCTTCGCCTTCACGACGCTGGTCGGTAACTTCTACTACGCCGAGGTGAACTTCCGCTTCCTGCTGCGCAACGTGAACATGAAGCACTGGATGCTCTCGATCTTCCGCGCCGTGGCCGCGCTGCTCGTCTTCGCGGGCGCGCTCCTCAAGTTCGAGGTCGCATGGAACCTGGGCGACATCCTGATGGGCCTCATGGCACTCATCAACCTGCCCGTCATCGTCATCCTCGGTAACCAGGCCATCCGCTGCGCGGACGACTACGTCGCCCAGCGTAAGGCCGGCCTCGAGCCTTCCTTCAAGGCCTCCTCGATCGGCCTGAACCCCGACGAACTGGACTTCTGGAAGGACGACGCTCCCGTCGCCGCCGAGAAGACCAACGCGTAAGGGTCCTCTCCCCCAGCAAACTTGCCCCGGCCTCGTCTCAACGGACGAGGCCGGGGCTTCGTTATGCGCGACGGCGGGGCGGTCGGTTGCTACGACGGTGCGTGAGCGAAGCGCGTTCGGATCTGCACTCCCCCGGTGTGCCCGCAGGCCGACAGGGCGCGAGCCACCGCGTCGGCGGCCCACCCGAGCATCTCAGGGCCCCCGTGCGGAGCGCGCAGAGTGGCGGCGGCACCGAAGGCGAACGCAGAGGACGACTCCACGGAGAGCCCCATCTGCACGGCCGATGCCAAGGCCTCGGTAAAGCCCGAGGGGGACAGGGCCTGTCCCTTGTAGCGCGGGCGCGCCTCGAGGTGAATGAGCGGACCAGGGGCAACCAGGGACAAATCCAGCGCGCCAATGGGCAGGCTCCCGTCCTCCCACGGCTTGTTCGCGGTGAAGCGCGCATACTCCCGCGGCAGCTCACACTCAAAGACACACTCGTCGACGCGCACATCGGCGACGAGCTCGAGGGTGGCCACGGAGGCAATCACAGATGCCACGAACGGGATGTGTGCGCTCGTGTCCCCGAGCCACGTGTCGACGATCGCGTGGCACATCGCTCGGGCGGCGCCGTCCGCGGCAGGGTCCCCCGCCATGCCGGGCACTCTCTGCCCATCAACGCCCCTGCCGAGCGGCGGCGCCTCGATGTCACCGACGAAAAAGTCGAAGACGTAGAGCCCGTGATGGGCTTGATTATCGTCGTAGTCCGCGAACCCCAGCCTCGTGCCGACAAGCACGGAGAGGAAGGCATCGTAGAGGCACTCGCTGTCCTGCGCAAAGAGGTCCGCCGCGTGCGGCGTGCGCGGGGACATCTGCCCGCACAGCCAGGCGTACAGCGCCACGTAGCGCTCCTGCGAGGCGTGATCGTTGACCGTCATGGGAACCTCCTCGTTCCATCCCGCAACGCTTGCCCCCTCATTATCCCAGAGAAAGAAGGCCCCGGCCTCGTCGAAACAGACGAGGCCGGGGCGAAGGTCGAGACGGAGCGCTCAGCGGGTGGCGAGCAGCGCCTCCTCAGCCTCCTTGGTCCACAGGCCGGCGGCGTCAAGCTTCGCGGCAACCGTCGGCAGCTTCTCGGCCAGCTCGGACACGGGGGTCAGGCCCAGGTCGTGCATCATCGGGAAGACCATGATCTTGCCGCCCGAGGTACGGTCCATCACCGCGTTGATGGCGTCGCCGAAGCCCGCCATGCCGGTGATCGCCCACAGGGAGATCGTGGTGTCGATGATGCCAGCCTCGATCTTGCGCAGGACCGTGCGCATGTCGGAGACGTCCGAGCCGGAGGTGCCCAGCATGAAGATCCGGCGCTCGATGATGCCCTGCAGGTCGAAGTCACCGAACGTGCCGGCCGGGATACCCGCGAACGCGTTCAGGATGCCACCCTCGGCCAGCAGGTCGACGGCCTGGGAGACCAGCGCCGGGACGGGCACGAGGCACGTCGCGTAGGTGTAGCCGTACTCCAGGGGCGTCGAGGAGGTGTTGACGATGTCCAGCGGCACGCCGTTCTTCTCGGCGGTCGGGCCGACAACCTTCGTCAGGTTGGCCAGGCGCTCGTCCGACAGGTCCGTGCCCACGACGCTGAGGCCGGGAACACCCGAGGTGACGGCGCGCATCGTGTGCATGACGCCCATCGGGCCGGCGGCGCCGACGAAGACGCACTTGTCGTTCTCGCGCAGGTCACCGTTGGCGGGGATCCAGGCGTAGCCCTCGCGCGGGTCAGAGCCGGTCGTGCCGCAGAAGCGGGTGAAGTCGTAGTGGACGCGGCCGATGTCCAGGGACACCTTGCGCGAGATCTTCTCGCCGCCCAGGACGACACACATGGTGCCGCGGGTGCCGATCAGGAGCGCGGCCTTCTCGATCGCGTCGGCGTCCGCGCCGAAGAACACGATGTCATCGAACTCGCCCTCGACACCCTCGATGGCGTCGGCGGCAACGCGCACGACCTCAGCGGGCTTGTGCTCGGCGGTCAGGGCCTCAATGTCACCCTCGCCGACGACCAGCAGGCGACCACCGTCGGCGACGTGGTTACGCTCAGCCCACGCGTAGGAGCCCTCGACGGTCGCCCAGGGCTCGATGAGGCCGACGGCCGCGGCCGACGGGCCCTCCGACACGTGGATGAGGAACTCTTCCCCATCCGGGGACACGACGCAGCGCTCGTCGACGACGACGAACTCCTCGAGGGCGCCGTCAAAGTTGTAGCCGAAGGCTCCGTTGGACTTCGCGGTACGCAGGTGCTTCCAGTCGGCCTGGACCAGCAGACGGTCGCCGACCTTGAAGTGCGTGACCTTCTCGCCGACCTGCACGACGCGGACGACGGGCTCGTGGCCGGGCGTCACGGCCTCCTGGTTCGGGTGGTAGGACGGAATGTCCTTGAGAGCATCCAGGTCGATACCCGCCACCACGTCCGACTTGCGCGGGTGGCCATCGAACTGGTGGAGCAGCTTCGTATCAGAGAAGCAAATGCCGCAGGCTTCGACCTCGAGCATGATCTGCGTCGGGCCAACGGGGTCAACGGGCTTCGCCGGGTTAACGACGAACTCTTCCTTGCCGACGATCTGAATCGCGTACTGGGTGGAGGGAATCTGGGTCATGACTGACTCTTTCACTGGAAAAACTACTGGACGTGGGAAGAAGGGACGAGGCCGGGGAGCTGGCGAGAAAACCGCTGGGATCCCCGGCCTCGTGACGATGTCAGGAGAGCATCACCTGGCCGCCCGTGACGGGCACGGCCTGGCCGGTCTCATATTCCTGCTCAACGATGTAGAAGATCGCACGCAGAACGTCGATGCCCTGGGCGCCGCGGCGCATGGGGACCTTCGCCTCGTAGAACTCCTTGACGTCGGCGACCGTCTTGGCGCCGGGGACCTTGCCGGAGTTCAGGTACTGGACGAAGAGGCCGCGATCCGGGTCGGACCAGAGCGGGCCGTCGTAGAAGTTGCCGGGGCAGATCGCGTTGACCTTCACGCCGTGAGCAACCAACTCGAGGGCGAAGGACTGGACCAGGCCGATGCCGCCGAACTTCGAGCCCGCGTAGGCGGCGTTCTTGTTCGAGCCGACGAGGCCGGACTTGGAGTTGATCTGGATGATGTCGGTCAGCCACTCGGGGGCAGTCGAGTGCTGGCGAGCCAGGAGCTGGCCCAGGTGCTTGGTGACCAGGAAGAAGGCCACGTAGTTGATGTCCGTGGACAGGCGGAACGCGGAGGCGTCCTGCTCGAGGACCGATCCGGCGCGCACGATGCCCGCGTTGGAGACGACCAGGTCGAGGCCGCCGGTGACGCGCTCAATCTCGGAGGCCATTGCCGCGACGGATTCCTCGTCGGCGACGTTGACCGTGATCGGGTGGGCGACGCCTTCGCCGCCGAGTTCGGCCGCCTTGGCTGCCGCACCCTCGCCGTTCAGGTCGGCGACGTACACAAAGCAGCCGGCGTCCACCAGGCCGCGCGCGATCTCAGCGCCGAAGCCCTGGGCGCCACCCGTCACGAGGGCGACGCGGCCGTTGATGGCGCGCTCACCGGTGGCGGTGGCGCGGACCTCGAATGTCTCTTCACCAGCGCGAACGACGACGGGAAGCTCCGTCTCCTTCAGGGAGCAGGGGCAGACCTCGGTGAGCGGGCCGTCGAAGGTGACGGTCGGCTCCGCCGAGCTGGGGGCCACGATAACCGGGCGGCCGAGGGCCTTGAGGAAGAGCCCGCGTACCTCGGGAGCGTTACTCATGATGTCTCTCTTTCTTGACGATACTCGTCAGTTAATCGATGTGGCTCGGGCGGCAACAGCGGCGGCGTCCTCGCCGTCGGCAATCGCGCGACCCAGGGGTGCGTACTGGCTGATGCGCTCGGCGAGGGCCTCGGGGGTCAGGCGACCCGTGCGGCCCAGCAGGTGCAGGGAGGGATCCACGGAGGACAGGGCCTCGTGCGCGACGAGGGCCCACGTGGCCTCGTTGAGGTCCGCGAACTCGGGGCGGCGCAGCTCCTCGCAGGTGAAGCGCTGGCGAGGCTGGTTGATGTCCACGCCCGAGATTTCGAGCATGCCGTGGGCGGCCGCGAGCGCGTGGATGCGTTCAAGCTGCTCGGGGGTGTTGCGCGGAGGCATGTAGGTGACGGCGCGCAGGCCGATGGACTCCATGTGCTCGAAAAGCTCGTCGAGGAAGTCGTCCTCGAACTTCTCGGCCTTCTTGTCGCCCGTCGGCGAGGCGGACACGTCACCCAGGTAGGCGTAGGTGGCGATCGCACCGACCGAGTCGGCAAACTCGACGACCTCGGCGGCGCTGGGCAGCTCGTCGGTGGGCTGGATGTAGATGCGATCGAGGTAGTTGGCCTTCAGGACGCCCAGCAGGTCGTACATGAGGTGCGGGTTGTCGGCGTCGGACAGGACGCGTGCGAGGGATTCGGGGATCTCGACGCCCATCGAGTCCAGGCCCTGGACCAGGGCGGGACCGCGGCCGAAACCGCGGATGAGGGCTGAGGCCATGGCGGCCAGCAGGTGGCGCTCGGTGATCCCACCGCCATTGGCGTACTGGGAGATGCCGACCATGTCCGCCTGCGGGTCGAAGGGCTCCAGGCCCAGGTCGGTGAGGATCTTGTTGGCGCGCTCGGCCATGGCGAGGGTGCGCTCGAGGCGTGCGGCGCGCTTGGGGGCGAGCCACTCGGCGACCTTCTCGCGGGCTGGGGCGGGCACGCCCTGGACCGTCATGTAGGCGACGCCCTCGGAATCGGGGTTGTTGAGCTTGCGCTGCGCGAGCGGCGTGCCCTCGCCGAAGCGGGCGCGGATCTCGAAGCCGGTGACGGAACCCATGCCCAGGATGCGGGTCGCCTCGCTCATCTCAGCGGCAGCGCCGATCGAGTCGTGGTCGACCGAGCCGACGACGCGCAGGCCGTTGCGGCGCGCCAGCAGGGCGGCGTGCGTAGGCGTGTAGGGGCTGAACGAGAAGCACGTGTGGATGTGGTTGTTCGACTCGGGCACCCAGCTGGGGAAGTGCTCGTCGGCCACGCCGGCGCGCAGCGCCTCGATGCGCTGGGCCGGGGTTAGTGCCGGGTCGTTGGTGATGTCCATGGGTTCTGCCATCTCTTCGTTGGGTGGAGAAAAACGGTATTGAAACAAGTATGTGGGCGAGGCCGGGGCACGGTGAGGAGGAGTGTAGCCCCGGCCTCGCGGGCTCGCATCAGGGAATGCGAGCCAAGGACGGGGGCGGGCCGGAAAGGGGAACAGCCCGCCCCCAGCGCCTCAGAGTCCCGCGCGGTTCAGGCGCGCGATCTCGGCCTCGGTCGCGTGCTTCGTGGTGGGCACGTGGCCGGGCAGCGGGAGGATGCGCTCGTGAATCGCGTCGAGGATCCAGGAGACCTGCGGGAAGAAGTACGACTCCATCTCGGGTCCGGGCGTGATGCCGTTGCGCGAGGCCACGACCGCGATCGGCGCGTCGAGCGCGTCGAAGGCCAGGGTCTGCACGTTGGCGGCGACCGTGTTGAGGAAGGAACCACGCTCGACGGCGTCCGAGGTGAGGACCAGGCGACCGGTCTTCTTCACGGAGGCGATGAGCTTGTCGTAGTTGAGCGGTGCGACGAAGCGCAGGTCGATGACCTCGGCGCTCAGGCCGTACTTCTCAGCCAGGACGTCAGCGGCCTCGAGGGCCTTGTACACGGTCGCACCGTAGGCAGCGATCGTGATGTCGGTGCCCTCGCGGCGGATCGCCGGCTCACCCTCTTCGGTCTCGTAGTAGCCCTCGGGCACGCCGCCGGGCTCGAAGTCCTCGCCCTTGTCGTAGAGCTTCTGGCTTTCGAGGAACACGACCGGGTCGGTTCCGGCGAGTGCCAGGTTGAGCATGCCCTTGGCGTCGGTCGGGGTGGTCGGGAAGTAGACCTTCAGGCCCGGGATGTGAGCGACGAGCGCGCTCCAGTCCTGGGAGTGCTGAGCGCCGTACTTCGCGCCCACGGACACGCGCAGGACGAGAGGCATCTTGAGCAGGCCGGCGCTCATCGACTGCCACTTGGCCATCTGGTTGAAGACCTCGTCACCGGAGCGGCCCAGGAAGTCGCAGTACATGAGCTCGACGACCGCGCGGCCACCGGCCATCGCGTAGCCGACGCCGGCGCCCACGATCGAGGCCTCGGCGATGGGCGAGTTGAACAGGCGACGGTAAGGCAGAGCCTCGGTCAGGCCACGGTAGACGGCGAAGGCGCCGCCCCAGTCGCGGTTTTCCTCGCCCCAAGCGGCCATCGTCGGGTCGGTCTTGAAGCGGTGCAGCATGGCCTCGAACAGGCCGTCACGGAACTGGTACATGCGCATCTTGGAGACGGGCTTGCCATTCTCGTCGACGGAGGTACGCACCTTCTTGGCCAGCGCCTTGACGCGCGGGTTGTCCTCGAGGTCAATCTCGGGGGTCGCGTCATCGAAGGCCTCGACCTTCTCGTTGGAGAACATGACGGAGTCGATGTAGCCGTCGGCGACGCGCGGCGTGGCCTCGTCGTCGATCGAGAGCTTGAGGACCTTGACGAGCTTCTCGGTCAGCGAGGCGGTGTAGCCGTCGATCTCGTCCTGCGTGGTCAGGCCGTTGGAGATCAGCAGGTTGCTGTACTCCTTGATGCAGTCCACCTGCTCCCACAGCTCGACCTCTTCCTTCGTGCGGTACGAGGAGGCGTCCGACGGCGAGTGGCCGGAGAAGCGGTAGGTGATGGTGTCCATGAGGACGGGGCCGCGGCCCTCCTCGAGGATCTTCTTCTTGCGGGTGGTCGCATCCGCAACGGCCAGCGGGTTGAGGCCGTCGACGCGCTCGGCGTGCATGGCCTCGGGGTTGAGGGCCGCACCCACGCGGGCGAGGATCTCGTAGCCCATGGTCTCGCCGAAGGTCTGGCCGCCCATGCCGTAGAAGTTGTTGAAGAAGTTGAACAGGATCGGCGGGTTGCCACCGTCCTCCTCGCGCCACAGCGAGCGGAACTGGTCCATGGCTGCGAAGTTCATGGCCTCCCACACGGGGCCACAGGCCATGGCGGCGTCACCGATGTTGGAGATGACGATGCCGGGCTTGCGGTTGATGCGCTTGAAGAGGGCCGCACCGTTCGCGATGGGGGCGGAGCCACCGACGATCGCGTTGTTCGGGTAGGAGCCGAAGGGCAGGAAGAAGGTGTGCATCGAGCCGCCCAGGCCGCGGTTGAAGCCGGACTTGCGGGCGAAGATCTCGGCGAGGGCGCCGAAGAGGATGAAGTTCTCGGTGAGGTCCTTCGTGTCCTTGTAGTCGATCTTCTCGGCGTAGGACAGGGTCTCGCCGCCGAGGAAGCCCTTCATGATGCCCTCGAGCTGGCTCTCGTCCATCTGGTGCATGGCCGAGTAGCACTTGGCGAGGATCTCGCCGTGGGAGCGGTGCGAACCGAAGATGAAGTCATCGGGCGACAGCACGTAGCTCTGGCCGACGTAGGCGCTCTCCTGGCCAATGCCGAGGTGGGCGGGGCCGGGGTGGTTGTACTCGACGCCCTCCCAGGCGCCAGTCTTCTTGATGGAGTCCAGCATCGACTCGAAGGTGCGCACGACGATCATGTCGTGGAGCATCTGAACCATGCCCTTTTCGCCGTAGCGGGCGATCTCGGTGTCACGGTCGAAGGTGTACTGGTTGACGGGGACCTCGGGGAACTTCACGTACCCGGGGCGACGCACCTCATTGGGGTCGATGATAAGAGACTGAGTCATTTTTCTACTCTTCCTTGACGTAGGGGATGTTCGTTAGAGCTTGACGGCCCACGCGGCTTCGCGGATGACCTCGGAGACCGTGGGGTGCGGGAAGACGACCTGGCGCAGGTCCTCGACGGTCAGTTCCATCTCGAGGACGGCCTGAGCGCCCCAGATCATCTCGGCTGCGTACGCACCCAGGACGTGGATGCCCAGCACCTGGTGGGTCTTGGGATCGACGAGGATCTTCGCCTCGCCGGGGGCCTTGAAGCCGTTCTCCGCGATGAAGCGGCCGGACATGAGGGCGGGCACCTTGGCGACGAGGACCTCGCGGCCTTCGCGCTTGGCGGCGGACTCGGTCAGACCGACGCCGGCGGCCTCGGGGATCGAGAAGACGGCCCACGGAACGGTGTGCCAGCGCATGACCTCGCCGCGCTTCTTGGCGGAGGGGTCGAGGATGTTCGCCGAGGCGATCTCCGCCATGCGGTAGGCGGCGTGCGCCAGGAGGGAACGTCCGGTGACGTCGCCGATGGCCCACACGTTGGGCAGGTTGGTGCGCATCGTGTCGTCGACGACGATGCCGCGGTTGATCTCGAGGCCTGCCTCTTCGGCGCCCCAGCCCACCGTCGCGGGACGGCGGCCAACGGCCATGAGGACCACGTCGGCCTCGACGCTCAGCTTCTCCTCGCCCTTGGAGTAGTGGACGGTGCCTCCGTCGAGGGACTCGACGCGGCAGCCCAGCTCGAAGGTCACGTCCTTCATGGCGGCGCGAGCCTTGGCGGCCAGGTCGTCATCCATGAAGGGCAGGATCTCAGGGGCCATCTCGATGACGGTCACCTGGGAGCCGAGGGTGGAATACAGGGAGGCGAACTCGACGCCGATGACGCCGCCGCCGATGATCGCGAGGCGGGCCGGAACCTCGGGCAGCGAGAGGATGCCCGTGGAGTCGACCAGCGCGGGGTTGTCCTGGGTGCCGGGCAGCGGGGGCATGGCCGGCACGGAGCCCGTGGCGATGATGACGTGATCCGAGGTGTAGGTCGTGCCCTCAACGGTCACGCGACCGGGAGCGTCGAGGTGGCCTCGTCCGTTGATGACGGTCACGCCCGCCTTGCGCTCGGTGGCTGCGACGCCGGCGACCAGGCCCTTGACGACCTGATCCTTCCAGGCCTGCATCTGCGTCCAGTTGACGGCCACGCCCTGGGCGTCCACGCCGAACTGGCTGGCTTCCTTGGCGTGCAGGTAGTTCTTCGCGCCGTTGAGCAGGGTCTTGGTGGGGATGCAACCCACGTTCAGGCAGGTGCCGCCCAGGTACTGCTCCTCAACGAGGGCGACCTTCTTGCCCGCGTGTCCGAGGCGCTCGGCAGCCAGGTAGCCGCCGGGGCCCGCACCGAGGACGATGACGTCAAAATGCGTGTCACTCATGAGTATTCCTCTTTCCTCAGGCCAGAACGGTCACGTCGATGTTTTCGATGGCGGCGACCAGATCGCGCAGGAAGCGAGCGCCGTCCGCGCCGTCGATGACCTGGTGGTCGATCGTCAGCGACAGGTTGAGGCGCTGCTCCACGCCGATCGAGCCGTCTGCGGCCACGGTCGGGCGCGGGGTGATCGCGCCGACGCCCAGGATGGCCGTCTGGGGCAGGTTGATGACGGGGGTGAAGGTCTCGATACCGAAGGAACCGATGTTGGAGACCGTGAAGGTGCCGCCGCTCAGGAATTCGGGCGACAGGGAGCCGTCGATCGCGCTGCTGGCGAGGCGCTTGGCCTCGTCGGAGAACGCCTTGAGGCCCAGGGCCTGCGCGGAGCGGATGACGGGAACGAAGAGGCCGCGCGGGGTGTCGCATGCGAAGCCGAGGTGAACCTGCTCGAACTCGGTGAGGACGCCGTCCTCGAGGTGAGCGTTGAACACGGGGTACTTGAGCAGGGTGCGCGATACGGCGAAGCAGACCAGGTCGTTGAGCGTGATCTTGTTCAGGCCCAGGGCCTCGTCGGCGTTCTTGACCTTCTTGCGCATCGCGAGGATGCCGGCGGCGTTGGCCGTCGTGTTGAGGGTCAGCTGCGCGGTGGAGGTCAGGGACTCCATCATGCGCTTGGCAACGACCTTGCGCACGCCCTTGAGCGGGGCGGAGGTCGAGGCGCCGGGGAAGTCGGCGGCAGCGGCGGGGGCTGCGACGGCCGCAGCGGGGGCGGCCTCG
>NZ_ALCB01000002.1:0-4756 GCF_000282935.1 Actinomyces sp. ICM39 | reverse complement strand
GCCCATGCCCTCCGGTCCCTCCGGCGCCCTCCACACCAGTGGGGCTGGGTCGCTGACGTGTGCTTGTGCGTCGTCTCGAAGCCCGGCCAGGCCTCGCGTCTCGAAGCACGCTCTATCCTCAGTTTCGCATGCAATTCCCTAATGCCTGCAGTCTGCGGCTCTGTGAAAAGCCCGGAATTTCAACGATTAAATTTCAAAGCATGAAGTATGCGCGGGGGGAATTGCATGCGAAATTTGTCGGGTGCTGACCTTGCCGCCGCCTTCGGGTGCTGGGGTCGGACTCTCCGGCCATTCCGGCGCTCGTCATCCCAGAGGCGGTGGGGGTTTTGCAGCATTAGGAGCTGGCTGTCGGCGTGTCGTCGGCGTGTTGCGCCTCTAATGACGCCATTTCCCCCGTTTGGCGGCAGTGTGAGCGTTGCTGGGGGTGGAGTGGCGCCCAAAGTACAGACCGCCTCGGCGAAAAACGCTCACAACGGGCGGTTGTGGATGAGGTGGTCCGCGTTTTGGGCACAACAGTGTTTGGCATGGGGCGCGCGCTTGTAAGTGAACCCGCTATCCCGAGCGCGAAGCCGCTATGGCGTACGTCAACCCGCTATCTGGAGTGTGGGTGGGGTGTTGATGCGAAAAAGTTCGCCATGCTCGGCTTGTTGGTGGCGACAGCGGTAGAAAGTTCGCCATGCTCGGGCAAAACGTGCCAAATTGGGCCATTTTGGGCGAGCAGGGCGAGTTTTGTCCCGCAGATGCGGTGAGAAGGGGTGTGCAGGGTGAGTTTTATACCGAAGTGGCCCGGCGCGGTTCTTGTTGGGCGAGTTTTGTCTCGCCATGGCGCCGCTCCTGTTCCCTGCTGGGCCTGGGCTGCCACCCATCGGGTTAACGTGCGCGTGGGTGCTGGCGTGCCTTGGCGATATGTCGCGTGCTGTGGGCCCGCAGCCGCCCGCGAGCGGCGCAGGCAGGCCCGTGGCTCCTTCGAAGCCGCGCCTCCAGGGATACGACGGAGGCGGGACCCCGAAGGATCCCGCCTCTCGTTGCGTGCGGTGGCCGCGCCGTCGGCGCCGAAAAGCCAGCGCCAGAAACTCAGTGCCCGAGTCTCAGCTCGGAGACAACGGCCACAGGAGCGTCAGCGCGAACGCTCAGTTCTTCCACCAGCCCTTGACGGTGTCCATGGCCTGCGTGCCCAGGTCGGTCAGCGCGGAGTGGGCGTTGACCAGGCCGGAGGACAGGCGGGCGGCCTGGAAGCGGGAGGCGACGTTCTCCCAGTTGACCAGGTTCCACCAGGCCTTGACGTAGTCGGCCTTGACGTTGAGGTAATCCAGGTAGAAGGCGTGCTCCCACATGTCGATCATGAGCAGCGGAACGGTCGCGACCGGGATGTTGCCCTGCTGGTCGGTCATCTGGTAGGTCACGAGGCGCTTGCCGACGGTGTCCCAGGCGAGAACGGCCCAGCCGGAGCCCTGCAGGCCCAGAGCGGCGGCGGCGAACTGCGCCTGGAAGGACTCGAACGAGCCGAAGAACTCGTCGATGGCGGCGCCGAGCTCGCCCTCGGGGCGCGAGGCGCCCTCGCCGGTCATGTTGGTCCAGAAGATGGAGTGGTTGGTGTGACCGCCCAGGTTGAAGGCCAGGTTCTTCTCCCACAGGTTGATCGCAGCGAAGTCGCCGGACTCGCGGGCAGCAGCCAGCTTCTCGAGGGCGGCGTTCGCGCCGGCCACGTAGTTGGCGTGGTGCTTGTCGTGGTGCAGCTCCATGATGCGGCCGGAGATGTGGGGCTCGAGAGCGGCGTAATCGTAGGGGAGTTCGGGCAGGGTGTAGACGGTCATGATGCTCCTCCTGGGCGTCGTCGTCGTTTGTCTGTTGACTCCAAGGGTAGTACTTAAGTCCCGCCTTGCGTAGGGGTTATGTGTCACCTTTCGCGCAGTGCGATCAACGACGAGGCCGGGGCTGGGTCTCGCGACCACGCCCCGGCCTCGTGAAACGACAGCAGATCAGGCCTTCGTGCGCGCCCGGTGCACGAGCGCGGAAGCGCCGACGACGATCCACGCGATAACGGCACCCAGGATGACGCCGAAGACGCCGGACAGGAGAGTCTCGACCAACCAGGTGACGAAGCCGCCGGCTGACGCGACCGCGTGCTCAGCGACCTCGAGGATGTGGTGGAAGACGGGGACGCCGACCGCGGCGAGGTTCTCGATGACCAGGTGGCCGCCGACCCACAGCATCGCGACCGTGCCGACGACACCGATCACGTTGAAGATATGCGGCATGACGCGCACGATCGTGCGGCCCATGTTGTCGACGGGGCCGGGGCGATTGTCCTCGGGCTTGATGGCATCCTTGGCCAGGTGGAGGCCGAAATCGTCGGCCTTGACTAGCAGAGCGACGAGGCCGTACACGAAGAACGTCATGAAGAAGGCGACCGCGATGAGGATGGCGACGCGCATGATGCCGGTCTCGTTGGACAGGCCGGCCATCGACACGAGCATGATTTCGGCGCTGAGGATCAGGTCGGTGCGGGTTGCGGAGGCGACGATGCCCTTCTCGAGTTCCTCGCTGGAGGTGGCGCCACCCTCGTCGTGCTCCTCGTGGTGGCCGGGCAGCCAGCTGAGATTCTCGAGGACCTTCTCGCCGCCTTCGAAGCACAGGTACGCGCCGCCCACGATCAGCAGGAATGGGAGGAACTGTGGGGCCAGCCAGGTGAGCAGGAGCGCGATCGGCAAGATGATGAACAGCTTGTTGATGAGGGAGCCGCGTGCGATCTTGCCGATGATGGGCAGCTCGCGCGACGGGCTCAGGCCCGACACGTACTGGGGCGTCACCGCGGTGTCGTCGATGACGACGCCCACCGCCTTCGAGGAGGCCTTGACGGCGTTGGCCGCGACGTCGTCGATCGACGAGGCCGTGACCTTCGCGAGGGTCGCGATATCGTCGAGCAGTGCGACAAGTCCACCGGACATGAGGTTTCCTCCTCTGAGCCTGACGTGAGGCTTCTGGTTGGGTACCCGCGCATTGTACGCGTGGGGATAGGCTTGAGTCATGACGACTTCCGTACCCGTTCCCGCCCTCGACCGTGACTTGATCGGGCGCCTGCGCGCCGATGTGATCGCCTCGACGTGGACCGTTGAGAATCTTCAGACCCTGATCAGTGAGGGTGCGCTGTCCGCCCTCATGCGCGACTCGCGACTGCCGGCCCTCGTCGAGCTCGCGGGCGCCACCGACCCCGCCGCAGTTCTCACGCGCTTCTTCATCCTCGGCCTGCCCGAGCGTGCCTCGGTACTGAACGAGGCCCTTCCGACGCTGGGCGCACGCGGGCTGGAGTCCCTCGGCCTCGCGGCCACTATCGACGAGGCCGAGGCAGCCTCCGCGCTCGTCATGCCCCGCGTGGGCGGCGCGCCCAAGCGTGAGCCGAAGGACAAGGGTGCGGACGAGGCCTCGGCCCCGAAGGCCTCGAGCCTGCCGACGATGCGCGACCCCGACGAGGAGGCCCCCGAGCCCGAGGTTGAGGCTGACACGTGGATGCGCGCCCTCTTCGACCTGCGACCCCACGCGGCCTCGCTGCCGGGTGGCGACCACGAGTGGTGGGTGGCCTCGGACCTGGCGGAGGTGCAGACCGGCAAGCCGCTGTCCGATGACCACGTGCTCGGCATCGGCGGTGCGACCCTGACGCTGCTCGAGATGACGGTGCGCGAACACGTCGACTCGGCCCTCGACGTGGGTTGCGGCTGCGGCATTCAGGCCCTCTACCTGGCTACGCACGCCGACTGCGTGGTGGCGACCGACCTGTCGCCGCGCGCGTGTGCGCTCACCCAGTTCAACGCCGCCCTCAACGAGGTCGTCATCGATGTGCGCGAGGGTTCCCTCTTCGAGCCCGTCGAGGGTGAGACCTTCGACCTTATCGTTACCAACCCGCCCTTCGTGATCACGCCGGACTCGGTGCGCGGCGCAGCCGGCCTGCTCGAGTATCGCGACGGCGGCATGGACAGGGACAACCTGATCCGCGCGGTTCTGCGCGGCGCTCCCGAGTGCATGAACGAGGGCGGCACCCTGCAGATGCTCGCCAACTGGGAGATCCCCGCCGACCGCAACCCGGACACGCAGTGGTCGTGGCGCGTAGATTCGTGGCTTGACGGCCTGCCGGTGGACGCGTGGGTCGTCCAGCGCGACGTCCTCGACCCCGCGCGCTACGTGGACATGTGGATTCGCGACTCGGGCGGCCAACTCATGGACCGCGCCGACTACGAGCGAGCCTTCACCTCGTGGCTGGCGGACTTCCGCCGCGCGGGCACGGGCGCGATCGGCATGGGTTTTGTGGCGCTGCGCAAGCTCGACGAGGCCGAGGCCGCCTCGGGTGGCAAGCGCGCCTACGACCTGTCCCTCGATGGGCACGCCCCGCGCGGGCGTGACGTGGCGTGGGCACTGGCCTCCCTGCGCGCCCCAGAGCTGTGGGAGGTGGCGCTGACGCGCGCCTCGGACGTGCGCGAGGAGCGCCACTACGTGCCGGGCAGTCCCGACCCGGAGCTGCTCATCATGCACCAGGGTGGGGGACTGGGCCGTTCTGTGCCCGTCTCCTCGGCCGTGTCCGCGGTCGTGGGCGCTTCCGACGGCGAGCTGACGGTCGGCCAGATTGCGGCGGCCGTCGCGATGCTCACGTCGGTTGAGGTTGATGATGTGCGCGCCGAGATCGAGGCGCCCCTGCGCGACCTGATCCGGTGGGGATTCTTGACGTTCTGAGCGGTGTTGTATGCGCGGGCGCCGCGGCTGCAGG
>NZ_ALCB01000001.1:0-3151 GCF_000282935.1 Actinomyces sp. ICM39 | reverse complement strand
GTACGCCCCGCCCCCACTTACACTTAAGGGATGCGCTGCGACCACTTTGACGCCGGGACCTGCCGGTCCTGCTCCCTCCTCCCCCAGCCCTACGAGCGTCAGCTCGACGGCAAGGTGGAGGCCGTCGCGGCAACCCTCTCCGCCGCCCCCGGAGCCGGCGAGATCGCCTGGCTGACCCCGGCCTCGTCCCCCGAGAAGGGCTTCCGCACGAGCGCGAAGCTCGTCGTCGGAGGAACCCGCCGCCGCCCCACCCTGGGCATCCTGGGGCCTGACCGCCGCGGCGTCGACCTGCCCGGCTGTCCCATCCAGCACCCCGCAATCAACCGCGCAACGCCCGGCCTCAAGCGCTTCATCCGCTCGCTGGACCTGACGCCCTACGACGTTCCCACTAAGCGCGGGGAGCTCAAGAACATCCTCATCACCGTGGGCGACGGCGAGCGGCTCATGATCCGCTTCGTGCTGCGCACGCGCGACCGCGTCTCCGACATTCGCTCGGCACTGCCGCTGCTGCGCGACCTCGTGCCCAGCGCACACGTCGTCACTGCGAACATTCACCCGACACACGAGGCCATCGTGGAGGGCCCCGACGAGATCATCCTGACCCGGGCACGCACGCTCCCCCTGGCCGTGGAGGGCCTCGAGCTGGGGCCTCGCTCCTTCGCGCAGACCAACGCGTCCGTCGCCTCCGCCCTGTACGAGCAGGCCTCGGCCTGGGCCTCGCGCACCTTCCCCGACGGGCGACTGCCCGAAAGCCTATGGGACCTGTACTGCGGCGTCGGTGGCTTCGCCCTCGCCTGCGCGCGCGCCGGATTCCCGCGCGTCACCGGCGTCGAGATATCCTCCGGGGCGATCTCCTCGGCGATCAGCGCCGCCCGCCACGCGGGCCTGCCGCGGTCGGCTGCGTCCTTTATCGCGGACGATGCGACCGCGTGGGCGCGCGCGCAATCCCCCGAGGATGTGCCCGACGTGATCGTCGTGAACCCGCCGCGCCGCGGCATCGGAGCCGACCTGGCCGCCTACCTGAACGAGTGCGACGCTCCCCGCGTCATCTACTCCTCGTGCAACCCCGCGTCACTGGCCAAGGATCTTGCGGCCATGCCCACGCTGCGCCCCGTCGAAGGCCGCCTCTTCGACATGTTCCCGCACACGACCCACGCCGAGGTCGCCCTCCTCCTCGAGCGCGCATAAGTAGCTCCGATCACGCGGCCCACCGCGGCCTCGGACCGTTACAATTGCACCTAACGTTAGGAGAAACATGACCGTCGAACTTATCACCGCCGCCACGCCTGAGATCCACGAGGCCATGGGGCGCCTGATCCCCCAGCTGTCCCGCTCCGCCGCCCCCATGAGCGAGGCCGACGTGGAGCGCTTCCTCTCCCAGTCCGGCGTGCACTTCTTCGTGTTCCGCTCCGACACCGCTGACGCGGAGGGCAACCACCCGATCCTCGGCATGCTGTCGCTGGCCACCTTCGAGATCCCCACGGGCGTGCGCGCGTGGGTCGAGGACGTCGTCGTCGACGAGGCCGCCCGCGGCCAGGGTGCCGGCCAGTCCCTCGTGGTCGCCGCGATCGAGCACGCTCAGAAGATCGGTGCCCGCACCGTCGACCTCACCTCGCGCCCCTCGCGCGAGGCCGCGAACCGCCTCTACCAGCGCGCCGGCTTCCAGCTGCGCGAGACCAACGTGTACCGCGTGACGCTCGAGAAGAAGTGAGCACGCTGCGCTTGCGTAGCTAGTTTCGGTTGTGACGCTTGCGTTGCGTGCTGATGCCTGCTGATGCTTGGTGACGCTAGCGTTCCACGTGTCGCTTGCGTTCGCTTACACCCCATACATTCTGTGCGATACCGCCCGCCCCCCGCATCATGCGGGGGGCGGGCGCTTCATTTGGAGCGCTAACGCGCGACTAGCTCCGGCCCGGCTCTCACTCCCGTGGGCGGCACTGACCTGGCGGCCGACGATACGGATAGGTTACGACGATGCGGATAGGTTATCCGCATCCGGATAGGTTAATAAGCTATCCGGATCCTCATAACCTATCCATATGGCGACAACCTATCCGCATGCGCGCAGACGTCGACACCGCTGGACTATTTTGGAAGGCAATGCACTAGGTAGCGCAGCATTGCACTAGCAACAAAGCAGTGCAATGGCTCCCCAAGTAGTGCAATACCCACGGGCGACAAGCGTAACCGCGATTTCGGACCGCGCTGCCAGCATGGAGGGCCTGGAGGGGCCGGAGGATTCAACCCCATCGGTCACGTTCAACCTCATCGGGAAGATTCAACCCGATCAGAAGAGGTTGAATCTTCCCGATCGGGTGTACGCCTCGCCGCAACAAGCATTTTTGTGAATGCTGAGGCAGAGAAGCCACTCGTCATGCCCACAGTCAGCGGCAGAGCCAAGCCAGACAAAAATCGCACGTAATTTCCCGCGGTCACTTTTGGAGACCATCCACAAACGTTGCAATTGCAACGACGTGAATTCAAGGTTTGAAGTAGCCGCCAGGGAATTACGTGCGAAATTACTGGGGCAAGGCACTCACTAGCACCCCAACGCGGCTGGCGCGAAGGTCGCCGCATGGCCTGCGAGCCTAGCTGGGGCACGCGTAGGCGAGACATTCTTCGCCTAGCACGAGGCCTCTATGGCCTTGTGCGAGACAAAATTCGCCCTGCTGACACAAAAGCGCCGAATTTGGGGTGTTTTGCGCGCGCTGGGCGAGTTTTGTCACGCGTACGCGGCAAACCAGCGGAGCAGGGCGAGTTTAATCTCGCCTGAACGATGCACGGCGGTAGCCCAGCAAGGGTCCCACCGACGCGGGGCCAACAGCAGATAGGCGGGTCGCGGACTCACAAATTTCGCATGCAATTCCCCCAGTGCAAGAATCAACGCACGCCCAAAAACCGCAGAATATCAACGATTCGATTACAAGATCTGAAATACAGTCCGGGGAATTGCATGCGAAATTGCGAAGCAATAGCCACAAGTGCCGCCGGTGTGGAGGGCGGCGGAGGGACCTGACGCGGTGCCCGTGGGCGGTGACAGGGCCTGGGCAACACACAGACAACAAGCCCCACCCGATTGGAGGCCGCCGCGGGGCCTGCGGGGCCTGGCCGGGCTTCGAGACGACGCGCCGATCAGCGGCCTGGCCCCACT